>JAYSSW010000698.1:0-1529 GCA_043720335.1 Planctomycetia bacterium | reverse complement strand
GAGGCCGGTCTTGATCTTGTTGACGACGAGCGTGGCGAGGGCTTCGCCCTCGATGTCCTCGGCGATGATGAGGAGGGGCTCGTTTTTCTTGGAGATGGCTTCGAGGAGGGGGATCATCGACTTGGCGGTGGTGATCTTCTCCTCATAGATGAGGATGTAGGGGTTCTCCATCTCGACGGTGAGGTTTTCGAGATTGGTGCAGAAGTGCGGGGAGAGGTAGCCGCGGTCGAACTGCATGCCCTGGACGACGACGACCTCGGTCTCGGCGGACTTGCCCTCCTCGATGGTGATGACGCCGTTGCTGGCGCCGACGAGCTTCATCGCCTCGGAGAGCTTCTTGCCGATCTGCTTCTGGTTGTTGGCGGCGATGGTGGCGACTTCGGTGATCTCCTTGTCGTCCTTGTCGTCGATCTTCTCGGCCTGCTTGAGCAGTTCCTCGGAGACCTTGTCCACGGCCTTGAGGATGCCGCGGGTGAGGGCCATCGGGTCGGCGCCGGCGGCGATGGCCTTGAGGCCTTCGCGGTAGATGGCTTCGGCGAGCACGGTCGCGGTGGTGGTGCCGTCGCCGGCGACGTCGCTGGTCTTGGAGGCGGCTTCCTTGACGAGCTGCGCACCCATGTTCTCGTAGGGGCACTCCAGCTCGATCTCCTCGGCGACGGTGACGCCGTCCTTGGTGACGGTCGGGCTGCCCCAGCCCTTGTCGATGACGGCGTTGCGGCCGCGCGGGCCGAGCGTGCTGCTGACCGCGCGCACCAGCTTGCTGACTCCGGCGAGCAGCTTCTGGCGTGCTTCGTCACTGTAGGACAGTTGCTTGGCTCCCATCCACGATTCTCCTTGAAATGACTGGCCCGACTTGACCGGGCGATGTTGTGCGAGTCTGGTGCGGCGGACCGCTTCCCATGCACCGACGGCGATTCCTGCGAACCGTTGTGCGTGAGGCCCATTCCAGCAAGTCGCGTACCGCGCCGCCGAAATGCTGCAATTGCATGCCGGCGTGCCATTTGCGCAGCGCCCCTCACGCAGCTGCGGATCGCGATTTTCTGTCAAAGTGGCAGCGTCGCGATCCGGGCCTGACATTTTTTGTCACGCCTTGGCGCTTCCCCACGCCATGTTGCTGGCTTAAGATGGGCGGCGAGAGACGAGGATGAAACGCATCCCACGTCCACGAAATGAATCCCACCAAAAGCCCAGGGACCGCCGTCCCTGGGTATTCAAATCCCCAGGGACGGCGGTCCCTGGGCTTTCGTCGCTTCCCTTACCTCCGAGGAGACACGATGCCGACTCGTCGAAACACGCCGCGCTGGCTGCCGGTGCTGCTGGTGCTGCCGCTGATGCTGGCCTGCGTGCCGCTGGCGCAGGCCGTCATCATGGTGCTGACGCCGCTGCGGACGGTGCTCGACACGTCGCAGTTCATCGTCGTCGGCGTCGTCGACAAGTTCTACCCGGAGAAGCCTGCCATGCTTCTCAAGGTGACGGAAGATTTGAAAGGCAAGCTGCCGACGCGCGAGCTGCCGATGCTGCTGAAAGGC
>JAYSSW010000697.1:0-3511 GCA_043720335.1 Planctomycetia bacterium | reverse complement strand
CGAGGCCGACCCGCGCGACGGTCGCAAGGGAAGCGTCTCCCGTTCGACGATGCGCAGCGAATCGCGGCGCGAGTCGCCGTTCCCCGGGCCCGCACCGTCGCGCGGCTTTCCTCGCTCGCGCTTCGGGCTCAGGCGGAGAATCGCCAAGCGAACGAAGGCAGTTCCTTGAGAAAGATGCGGCGGCTCGGACATTTGACTTCGCGACTTCCATGCAATCGGGTAAAATGATCAATTGGTGGCTCTTTCATTCGCAGGAGACGTGAGCATGCCCACGCTTGTCATCGACAACATCCCGGCATCGATCTACGAGCGAATCCAGCAGCTTGCGAAGACCAAGCAGCGCACGCCTTCCGACGCCGCGCTGGAAGTGCTGGAGAACGCGTTTCGAGCGCCGACCCCCGGCGAGCCCCCGTTGCCGCAGGAGCCGTTCTTGACGGAGGAGATCTGCGCGCCGTGCGACATCCCGTGGCCGGAGGGCAAAAGGGTTGTGCCGGTCAAGATCGCCAACTATCTCCCTGAACCACATGACATTCCCGAAACGGAGTAGCTCATGTTTTTCGTCCCGCCATCGGACAGCCCCATGTCCCAGGGAGACATCGTCAATGAATGTCCGCTCATCGGGCTGGACGCGGTCAAAGAACCTTTGGGTGATCTTGAAAACCTTCCGGTCAAGCAATGGCTGGCACGTGTCATCGTCCTGACCCAGGCATGCGATCTTGCCCAGGCGAAATCTTCGCGAGTTCTGGTTGCTCAAGTTCATGACGCCCAAAGCCTCGTCAACGCGAACGTACTCAAAGGAGCGGCGGTACGAGATCAGGTGCGACGGCATCTTGTTTTCGGCTGGTACTTCCTTCCCGCCACAACGCAGCCGGTCCTTCTTGCTGAATCTCTGATCGACTTGCGAGAGGTTCATTCGGTTCCGCGCGTTGTATTGGAGCAATTGATTCGCACAGGCAACCGCGTCGCCAGCTTGGGGTCGCCCTACCGCGAGCACCTGGCGCAGCATTTCGCGGTCACCTACATGCGCGTGGCATTGCCGGAACCTTACGAAACACAACCGTGACGCAGTCGTCTTGGCCGTAGCAAAAGATCCAATGATCGGAAAGCGAGACATGATGCGTCGGTGCAGTTCCTTCCTTCTGGCGGCGGCGTGCGTTTTCGGCGCGGCCAATTTCGCGTGCGCTCAAGAGAAAGCGGCGTCGCCGGAGCAGGTGCGCTTCTTCGAGACGAGCATTCGGCCGCTGCTGGCGGACCACTGCCTGAAGTGCCACGGCGCCCAGAAGCAGAAGGCCGACCTGCGCCTTGATTCACGGGCGGCCATCCTCAAGGGGGGCGAGTCGGGGCCGGCGGCGCTGCCGGGGCGGCCCGACCAAAGCCTGCTGATCCACGCGATTCGCCACGAGGGGATCGCGCCGAAGATGCCCGACGGCAAGAAGCTGCCCGACCGCGCCGTCGCCGACCTGGCGCGCTGGGTGCAGATGGGGCTGCCCTTTCCTGAGTCACTGGAAGCGAAGGCCGACGCGAACCGTCTTTGGGCGTTCCAGAACATCCGCAAGCCCGACGTGCCGGCGGTGAAAGATACGACCTGGGCGACATCTCCACTGGACCGTTTCATCCTGGCGAAGCTGGAGGCGAAGGAGCTGAAGCCGGCGCCCGCCGCCGACCGCCGCACGCTGATTCGCCGGGCGACGTTCGACCTGACGGGGCTGCCGCCGACGCCGGATGAGATCGACACGTTCCTCAACGACCGCTCGACGGACGCCTTCGCCAAGGTGGTTGATCGGCTGCTGGCGTCGCCGCACTATGGCGAGCGGTGGGGGCGCCACTGGCTCGATGTCGCCCGCTACGCCGACTCCAACGGCCTCGACGAAAACGTGGCTTTCGGCAACGCCTGGCGCTACCGCGACTACGTCGTCCGCGCCTTCAACGACGACCTGCCGTTCGACCAGTTCGTCGTCGAGCAGCTCGCCGGCGACCTGCTCGAATCGAAGGACGCACCCCTTCGTCATCGTCGCCTGATCGCGACCGGCTTCCTGTCGCTCGGCCCGAAGGTGATCGCCGAGGTCGACGAGAAGAAGATGGAGATGGACATCGTCGACGAGCAGATCGACACGGTGGGGCGTGCGTTCCTGGGGCTGACGCTGGGGTGCGCCCGCTGCCACGACCACAAGTTCGACCCGATCCCGATGGCCGACTACTACGGCCTGGCGGGCATCTTCCGCAGCACCAAGACGATGGACCACTTCAAGAAGGTGGCCCGCTGGCACGAGCACCCGCTCGCCTCGCCCGACGACCCGGTCGTCAAGGCCGCGCACGCTGGCGAACTCGCGAAGATGAAAGCCGAGATCGACACGCTGACTTCAAAACCACTGGCCGAAACGAAAGACACACTGAAGAAGCTGCGCGACGAACTCGCCAAGCTGGAGAAGGCCGGCCCAACGCTGCCGACGGCGATGGGGGTCGCCGACACCGCCATCGTTGACGCTGTGATTCATCCGCGCGGCAACCATCTCAAGATCGGCAAGACGATCCCGCGCCATCTGCCGGCCGTCCTCGCCAAAGAGCACGCGCCGTCGTTCAGCGCCAAGTCGAGCGGCCGGCTGGAGCTGGCGCGCTGGCTGGTCCAGCCCGACCATCCGCTCACCAGCCGGGTCATGGTCAACCGCGTCTGGCGCTGGCATTTCGGCGACGGCATCGTCCGCTCGACCGACAACTTCGGCGCCCTCGGCGAAGCCCCCAGCGACCCGGCGCTGCTCGACTGGCTGGCGACGCGCTTCGTCGAGCAGGGCTGGTCGGTCAAGGCGATGCATCGGCTCATCATGCTGTCGAGCACCTATCAGATGAGCGCCGCCGCCGACCTGAAGACGCGCGAGGCCGACCCGGAGAACCGGCTGCACGGCCGGGCCAGCGTGCGGCGCCTGGAGGCGGAGGCGGTCCGCGACGCGCTGCTGGCGGTCGCCGGCGTGCTGGACCGCAGCCAGGGAGGCTCGATGCTGCACGTGAAGAACCGCGACTACTTCTTCGACCACACGTCGAAGGACACGACGAACTACGACAGCCGGCGGCGTTCGCTGTACCTGCCGGTGGTGCGCAACAACGTGTACGACGTGTTCCAGTTGTTCGACTACCCCGACCCGGCCGTCCCCAGCAGCGACCGCGCGACGACGACCGTGGCGCCGCAAGCGCTGTTCCTGATGAACAGCGACTGGGCGATGAAGGTGTGCGACGCGCTGGCCGAGTCGCTGCTGAAGGAAGCCGGCGTGGACGACGCTGCCCGTGTGCGCAAGCTTTACCGGAAGGCCTACGGCCGCGAGGCGACCGACGCCGAAGCCGCACGGGCACTCGCGCTGGCGGGCGACATCGAGCGAGTGATGGCGAAGCGCGAGCCGAACGTCGAGCGGCGGCGCGTGCTGGCGTGGTCGTCGATGTGCCAGGTGATCCTGTCGGCGAACGAGTTTGTTTACGTGCAGTAGCCGTTGAAGCGCCGAAAGCCCAGGGACAGCCGTCCCTG
>JAYSSW010000696.1:0-7372 GCA_043720335.1 Planctomycetia bacterium | reverse complement strand
GTGCAGCGCCAGGAAGTAGCCAGCCACAAGACCCGCCGGCCCCGACCCGATGATGACGGGCCGATGCCGCAGCGGCTGCGATCCCGGCGCCGGCGTCTCGAAGGGCGGCTCCTGGTGCGCCTCGACTTTGATCTCGCGATGCCTGCGGCGACCGGCGCGCGACAGCACTCCCGCCTCGTCTTCGGGCGGCTCGATCTGGGCGGTGTAGACGAAGTGGAACGAGTCCTTGTTGCGCGCGTCCAGGCTCTTGCGAAGGATGCGCCAGTTCCCCAGCGTCTCGCGCGGCACCCCCAGCACGCGCGCGAGGTGGCCGGGCAGCGCTTCCTCCGGCTCGTCGAGGCCCATTCTCAGGTTCGATACGCGGATCGCCATCGCGTTATTATAGGATAAGCTCGATTCCACGAGGTTCCTTCATGCGCATGCTCGTCACCGCCGGCAACACGATGACCTTGATCGACAAGGTCCGCTGCATCACCAATCTCTTCACCGGCAAGACCGGGACCGCCATCGCCCTGCACGCCCACGCGCGCGGGCACGATGTCACGCTGCTCACCTCGCATTCGGAGATCATCCGCGAGATGGCGTCGCCGCTCCCCTACAAGCTGTGGAAGACGCTGCCGTACCGCACGTTCGACGACCTGATGGAGCGCATGAAAACCGCGCTGACGACGCAGTCGTTCGACGTGGTGATCCACTGCGCCGCTGTCAACGACTACCACGCCGCCGGGATCTTCGCCCCAGCACCGACGACGAAGTACGACGCTGCGACGGCGACTTGGCAGGACGAGTGTCAATCGCCTCGCATGATTGACAAAGCGGCCGGCAAGGTGAAGAGCGACGAGCCGGAGCTTTGGCTGCGGATGGTGCGCTCGCCGAAACTGGTTGACATGGTCCGCGATCCGTGGGGCTTCCAAGGGCAGCTGGTGAAGTTCAAACTCGAAGTTGGCTTGTCCGACGAGGAGCTTGTCAACATCGCCGAGAAGTCGCGGGCGCTGTCGCGGGCCGACTGGATGGTCGCCAACACGCTCGAAGGCGCTCGTGAATGGGCGTACCTCGGCTCGGCGGACGGCTACGAACGCATCACGCGCGCCGACCTGCCGCACCGCCTGCTGGAAGTGATCGAACTGCGCGCGAAGGGGTGACGCATGGCGAAGGTGCTGCTCGGCGTGACGGGATCGGTCGCCGCCATCCACACGCCGCTCTTTTGCGACGAGTTGACCGCCGCCGGCCACGACGTGAAGGTGCTGGCGACCCGCTCCGCGACCTATTTCTTCGACCCGTGCGCCATCGCCGTGCAACCTGACGGCCAGCGCAACCGCGAGCGCATGGTCCTCGACGAAGACGAGTGGCCCGGCACGCGCTACCAGCGCGGCGACCCGGTGCTGCACATCGAGCTGCGCCGCTGGGCCGACGTGCTGCTCGTCGCCCCGCTCGACGCCAACACGCTCGCCAAGTTCGCGCTCGGCATCGTTGACAACGCCCTGACGTGCGTCTACCGCGCCTGGCAGCGCGAAAGGCCCATCCTCTTGGCGCCCGCGATGAACACGCTCATGTGGGAGCATCCCGCAACGTTGCGCCATCTCCAACAGATCGCCGCCGACCTCGACGTGGCGAGCGACAATTCGCTTCACGATTCGCTGACCTGGATCGACGTGCTCAACGCTTCGACGAAGCGGTTGCATGTCGTCGCCCCGGTCAGCAAGAAATTGGCCTGCGACGACGAAGGAATCGGCGCGATGGCGAGCCGCTCGCAGCTGCTCGAAGCGGTGTGCGATGTCGTTTGATATTGCATCCTGCCCCTCGCCAAGTCCGGCATGCATTTCATCGTTTCTTCACCGTTTCCACACATATGGGGGCTAGGATACCTGCGAGTCGCTGCCCTTCGTTCGCACAAATGACAGGTGACAAGGTGTCCACGTTGTCCTACACCGCCATCATGTCCGAGCGGTCCCTGAATGGCCGAGCGCCGCATTCCAAGGGTGTGCAGCGAGCCAAGTTCGAGGTGAAGGGGCTGAACTTCTGGTACGGCCAAAACCAGTCGCTGTTCGACATCTCGGTCTCCATCGCGGAGAAATCGGTGCTCGCCCTCATTGGCCCCTCGGGCTGTGGCAAATCGACGTTCCTCCGCACCCTCAACCGCATGAACGACCTGATCGACGGCACGCGCAACACCGGCAGCATCCTGCTCGACGGCCAGGACATCTACCGCCGAGGCAACGACCTCGTCGATCTGCGCCGCCGGGTCGGCATGGTGTTCCAGAAGTCGAACCCGTTCCCGAAGTCGATCTTCGAGAACGTCGTGTTCGGCCCGCGCGTCGCCGGCATCAACGACAAGGCGTACCTCGTCGAACTCACCGAGCGCTGCCTGAAGCAAGCCGCCCTCTGGGACGAGGTGAAGGACCGCCTGCACAAGTCGGCCCTCGACCTGTCGGGCGGGCAGCAGCAGCGGCTCTGCATCGCCCGCGCGCTCGCCACTGATCCCGAAGTGCTGCTGATGGACGAGCCGGCCTCCGCGCTGGACCCCGCTTCGACTTCCCGCATCGAGGACTTGATCTTCGAGCTGAAGCACAACTACACGATCGTCATTGTCACGCACAACATGCAGCAGGCCGCCCGCGTGTCGGACCTCACCGCCTTCTTCTTCCAGGGCAAGCTGATCGAGCTGGGCCCGACCGAGCAGATCTACACGCGGCCCGCCGTCAAGCAGACCGAGGACTACATCACCGGACGCTTCGGCTAATCGCCCCCTTTCCGCCAATGTCTCCCTTTTCTCTTCCGGATGATCCATGTCAAAACATCTCGAGCGCGACCTCGACAACCTGCAGCGCGGCCTCATCGCCCTGGCGTCGTCCGTCGAGGACGCGATCCACAAGTCGATCCGCGCCCTCCAGGACCGCGACGCCACGCTGGCTCGCCAGGTCATCGCCGGCGACACGGCCATCGACGAGGAGGAGAACCAGATCGAGGAGGAGTGCCTGAAGCTGCTGGCGCTGCACCAGCCCGTCGCCCGCGACCTGCGCCGCATCACCGCCGCGCTGAAGATCAACGCCGAGCTGGAGCGCATGGCCGACTTGGCCGAGGACATCGCCGAGCGCGCGGTGCACCTGTCGCAGCTGAGCTCGATCCCGATGCCGTTCAAGCTCCAGCGGATGACCGACCTGACCACTTCGATGGTGAGGCAGAGCCTCGATGCGTTCGTGAACCTCGACGTGAGGCTGGCCAAGCTGGTATGCCGGCTCGACGACGAGGTCGACAGCTACAACCACGACATCATCGAGGAGCTGATCGAGATCATGGAGCAGTCGCCCGGCATGGTCGAGCCGGGGCTGTCTTTCTTCTCGGCGACGCGGCACCTGGAGCGCATCGCCGACCACGCCACCAACATCGCCGAGGACGTGATCTATCTCGTCGAGGGGGAGATCGTCCGCCACCGTCCCGCCGCCGTCGAATTCGAGAGCTGAAACACCCCGCCGCCAAGGAGCGAGCCGCCATGAACGCGACCGCCAAACGACCGACCCTGACCACCGCGGTTGTCCAACCCAGGGAACCCATGCCGAAGCAACGCATCCTGATCATCGAGGACGAACGCGACCTGACCGACGTGCTGTCGTACAACCTGCAGCGCGAAGGGTACGAGGTGCTGGTCGCCCACGACGGGCAGGAAGGCCTGCGCAAAGCGCAGATGCAGACGCCCGACCTGATCCTGCTCGACCTGATGCTGCCGCGCATGGACGGCCTGGAGGTCTGCCGCGAGCTGCGGGCGGGCGAGCGCACCCGCAACGTGCCGATCCTGATGCTGACCGCCAAGGCCGAGGAGACCGACCAGGTGGTCGGCTTCTCGATGGGGGCGGACGACTATGTCACCACGCCGTTCAGCGTGAAGGTGCTGATGCAGCGAATAAAGGCGCTGCAGCGCCGCGTCGACAACACCGCCGAGCCTCAGGACGTGATCGAGCACCTCGGCGTCCGCATCGACCGTGTCCGGCACAAGGTGCTGGTCGCCGGCGTCGAGCTGGAGCTGACGCCGACCGAGTTCCGCCTGCTCGAATGCATGCTGCGCCAGCCAGGCCGCGCGTTCACCCGCCCGCAGCTCATGGACGTGGCCATCGGCGAAGGAGCGATCGTCCTCGAACGGACCATCGACGTCCACATCAAGACGCTCCGCAAGAAGCTCGGCGAGGAGCACGACTTCATCGAGACCGTCCGCGGCGTCGGCTACCGCTTCAAGGAATGACATGAAGCGCAGCGTCATATAGCCCCCGGCTTGCCGGGGGTGAGGCGCGAATTTCGTCGGCGCAAGGAGCTTGATCGTCGCCTGGCTTGGCGTTCGATCAGTTTTCGTCGCATTCGCGTGGTATGTGGCGTCACCCCGGCAAGCCGGGGGCCACATGACGCTGCGCATACAATAGCGGCATCTCTCACTCGCGAGGTGCCCCTTGTTCTTTTCACCATTCAGCCCATGACCCCCGCCATCCGGCTTCTGGAGCAGGCGGCGGTCGCGTTCCATCTTCACCGCTACGAACACGACGCGGCCGCCGACTCGTTCGGCCTGGAGGCAGCGGCCAAGCTCGGCGTGCCGCCCGACCGCGTCTTCAAGACGCTGGTCGCGCAGGTCGATGGCGCCGAGCTGGTCATGGCGATCCTCCCTTCCGATGTGCGACTCGACCTGAAGAAACTCGCCGCTGCCGCCGACGGCAGGAAAGCCGACCTCGCCGACCCGAAGTTGGCCGAGAAGGTGACCGGCTACGTCGTGGGCGGCATCAGTCCCCTCGCGGGCCGAAAGGCGCTGCGCACGTTCCTCGACGAAACGGCGATCTTGCACGAGACCATCTTCGTCAGCGCAGGCCAACGCGGGCTACAAATGGAGCTGTCGCCTGACGATCTACTGAGCATCACAGACGCCCAACTGGTTGATCTGGTGAAAACGTGAGGACCGCCGCATGCCCGAATCGCCGATGTCGCCGTGGGATGAGCACAACCAGTCGCTGGTGCAGAGCGTGCGGCCTGCGGCCTGGGCGAACCCGGCGCCGAGGAAGCGGTACCACCTCGTAGTGATCGGCGCGGGGACCGCAGGCCTCGTCGCGGCAGCGGGGGCGGCGGGGCTGGGGGCGAGCGTCGCGCTCGTCGAACGCAACCTCATGGGCGGCGACTGCCTGAACTACGGCTGTGTCCCCTCGAAAGCGATCCTGCGCACCGCGAAACTCGTCGGCGACCTGCGGCGAGCGCGTGATCTCGGCGTCGACATCACGGGCGAGACTCGCGTCCATTTCCCCACGTTGATGGAACGCATGCGGCGGCTGCGGGCGCAGCTCAGTCCGAACGACTCGGCGGAGCGGTTTCGCGGCCTCGGTGTCGACGTCTTCTTCGGCGACGGCCGATTCACTGGAACCGACACCATCGCCGTCGGCGACGCGACGCTGCGCTTTCGTCGGGCCATTGTCGCCGCCGGCACCCGTGCGTTCGTGCCTGACGTTCCAGGACTGGGTGACGTGGGATTCCTGACCAACGAAACGATCTTCTCGCTCACCGAACTGCCGCGCCGCTTGGCGGTGCTGGGGGCGGGGCCGATCGGCTGCGAGCTGGCGCAGGCGTTCGCCCGCTTCGGCGCCGAGGTGGCGTTGATCGGCAACCAGGCGACGATCCTGCCGCGCGAAGATCCCGAGGCTTCGGAGTGCGTCGCTAATTCATTGCGGCAGGACGGCGTGCGACTTTTGCTGTCCAGCAACGTCGTTGACGTTCAAACTCAAGGCGTCGAAAAAATCCTCCGCGTACAGCACGCCGGCGAGACTCAAACGATCGCCGTCGATGCGATTCTGGTCGCGACGGGCCGGCAGCCGAACGTCGAGAACCTTGGGCTCGACGCGGCCAGGATCGACTTCGACGCCAAGAAAGGGGTGCTCGTCAACGACCGCTTGCAGACCAGCAACGGCTGCGTCTTCGCGGCCGGCGACATCGCCTCGACGTTCAAGTTCACGCACGCCGCCGACGCGCTGGCCCGCATCGCCGTGCAGAACAGCCTGTTCTATGGTCGAGCGAAAGCGAGCGCCTTGACGATCCCGTGGTGTACCTACACCGACCCCGAACTCGCCCACGTCGGTCTGACCGAGCAGCAGGCGAAAGAGCAGGGGATCGCGATCCAGACGTTTCGCCAGGACTTCACTGGCGTTGACCGTGCCGTTCTCGATGGCGACACGGTCGGCTTCGTCAAGATCCATGTCCAGGCAGGCGCCGACCGGATCGTCGGCGCCAGCGTCGTCGGCCGGCACGCGGGGGAGATGATCGCCGAGGTGTCGCTGGCGATGACGAGCAAGCTCGGCCTGAAAACGCTCGCGGCGACGATCCACCCGTATCCCACGCACAGCGAGGCGATCAGGAAAGTCGGCGACGCCTGGAACCGCACGCGGCTCTCGCCAACCGTGAAATGGCTGTTCGCGAAGTGGTTTGCGTGGACCTGAGCCAAACGTCCCCGACAGGACTCGAACCTGTGACCGGCGGTTTAGAAAACCGCTGCTCTATCCAACTGAGCTACGAGGACTTTCTGTTTTCTTTTTATGGGATCGTCCGCGAAGATGACACGTCCATGACACTTCAATGCAGCGCGAGGATCGCGCTGGCGAGCAACAAATCACGCTCGATGGCCGGATCCCGGGGCGACAACTGATTCGCCCAGACGAGATGAGGCCACGCCTCGAAGACGCCTCCGGCTTGCAGCAGCGCCGCTCCGAGGCGTGCGTGCGTGGCGGCGTGTTCTGGTCGAAGATGGGCTGCTTTGCGCAGGGCGCCAATCGCTTCGTTCCGCTCCCCCAGGTCGAGCAGCACTTCGCCGAGCAGACGCAGCGCGAGCACGTGGTCGGGCTGCAGCTCCGCCGCCTGGCGCAGCTGCGTCGCCGCGTCGAGCCACTCCTGGCGGCGGCCTTTGTCGTGGAGGAAAGCGCCGAGGTAGAAGCGCGCCAGAGCGTCGTTTGGCGCCAGATCGACGCATTTCTGCAGGGATTCCCGCCCCTTGACGAATGTGTCGCCAAGCTGGTCGCCCACGGCTGCGGGGGTGACCATCGCCCAGGTTTTGCCCAGGCTGAGGAAAAGCCAAGGCGCTTTCGGGTACTTGCGTGTGCCTTCCTCGAGAAGCTGCAGGGCTTCGTCCAATCTGCCCGAATCGCGCAGCTGGTCGCCTCGAACGAGGTAGGACTTGAGTCCGGCCACATGCTTGCCAACCTCATCATGGAGGGGATTCGGCCGGGGGGCGTCGTCGGGCAGCGCCTGCGCTTTACGCAGCCTTGCCTGGGCCTGCACAGCATCGCCGCTGCGGAAATCCAGCTCCGCCAGCAGCAGTTCGACGCTCCTGCGCACCGCCGGTTCCTGGTTGCAGGCTTGC
>JAYSSW010000695.1:0-1531 GCA_043720335.1 Planctomycetia bacterium | reverse complement strand
TCCTTCGCTTGGCGCTCAGGCTCGGACGGGATGCGCCCAGCGTGTGCCATGCGAAGGTGAATCGCTGCATCGCGGTTACGCAGCGTCAGTTCACCCGTTCCATGACGAGGCGTTGGCCGCGCTCGTCCTCGATATGGAGTTCGTTGGCGGCGAGCTTGAGGATGCGCAGGACTTGAACTTCGGGCCGGTTGGTTTTGGGGTTGGTGGTGGTCGAGTAGATCTTCTTGTCCTCGACGCGGATGGCGGCGTTGATCGTGGCGTTGGTGCCTTGCACATTGACGTTGCCGACCATGGCGCCGTTGGGGGAGAAGTCGAAGGTGGCGCCGTCCTGGAGACCGCCGACGACGACCCACTTGCCCACAAGACCGGCGGGGACGACGTTCTTCTTGGCGTCCTTCTCCTTCGCCGGCTCCGGCAGCCCGAACGCCGACAGCGTGAACTCGCGGTCCGGCGTCTTCGCGTCGAGGCGCAGGTCGTAGGTCGTCACGCCGCGACTCGTGAACACTTCTTCGTCCTCGCCGCCTTCCTGCTTCAATTCCACGATGCTGCGCTTGGGACGCGGAAATTCGCCCAGCTTTCCCTCGTATTCCCTCGTGGTCTTGCCGAACGACTTCCGCGATTCTCTCTCTCTGACCACGTATTCGGATTCTTCGTGAACAATCGAAAGATCGCAGTCGATATCGAAGGACGCCGCACCCTTCATGGTGGTCACCACGTTTTTCTTGTCATCGAGAATGTCGCGAGAGAATCGGATGCAGAACAGATTCTGCTTTCCTTTGCGGACGACTTCCGTCTTCTCCAGCCGCGTTGCTTGGTCATCAAAAATTCGGATGGGATAGTTGATGGACAAATAGGTGGCGACGATTTTCTGGAGTGGAACACGACCAACCATGATTTGCTTCGGAAGGCCGATGTTCTGTCCCGCGAGCCGCCAACCGCCGTTCACCTCGTGCAGTTCGAACCCGTACGACGCATTGTAGCCGAGGGCCTCTTTGCTGTTGGGGAGGTCGTCTGCTCGCTGCTGGTGTTCGATCATCAGCATGCTGGTCGCGTTCTGCTTGAACGTTCTGGTAAGCGTGAATTTGTTCTTGCTGGTTTTGGAAATAGACTCGCCTTTCATCTCCACCGTCCCCTGCACCTGTCCGACGATCTTGTCCCACTCGGCGGCCTTGCGCTTGAGCTGCGCGAGGTAGTCGGGCGTCTGGGCGGCCAACACGCCAGGTGCCAACAGGAGGAGCAACACGGCCCATCGCAGGGCGGGATTCATGGCAGTCTCCTATTCGGAAGGGGTGTGGCAACGCGAAGTGCGGCTATTGTAACGGCGTCGTCTGTGCGGTGGAAAGCGAATCTTCGCCGGGCGTGACGCCTGTATTTTGCCCCGGCGGGGCAACGGGATGTAGCCACGGGTGGAGCGCAGCGCAACCCGTGGGAGAGGCCCGCGCGGGATCTCGCCCCGGCAGGGGCGAAGGAGGCTCCGTCGCCCCGGCCGGGGCGAGTTGCATTTTCCGCGTCGCAACCACCACGGGTTGCG
>JAYSSW010000694.1:0-3517 GCA_043720335.1 Planctomycetia bacterium | reverse complement strand
TAACCGACCGGCGCGCCGTCGTCAAACACATTCTGAGCATTTTGCCCGCGAGAGAACATCGCCCAGACGCCGAACTCTCCGCTCGGAAGCGAACATCGGTGCCAATGCTTCTCCCTGCCTTTCTCGGTGTCCTCTGTGGCTAACATATTTTGAGAACGGCAAGCCTTGCGGGCACACGAACGCCTGTCGCTCGACTTAGTTCTCCGTGCCCTTGACGCTCTCCGCTGGTTTCTCGCGCATTTCCTGCCAGCGGGTGATGCGTTTGACGATCAGCGTCGCGTAGGCGCCGCGTGGCAGGTCGAAGCTGAGCGTCAGCTTCTCCTTGCCGGCGTGAAGGTCGTCGTACTCCTCGTCGTGTTGCACGTCGGTCGGCATGCACAGAGCAGGGCGGTCCCCCTTCGAGAAGAACACCTCGCGCAGCCCGTGCACCTTGAACTGCTCCTGCGTCAGCCCTTCCTCGGCCAGCACCCGGTCGAAGATCGGCTGGCGCGGGTCGTTCTCCTCGAAGCGGAACCGCGACGACGGCAGCGGCCATTGCAGCGCTTGCAGGTCGCGCAGCGCGTCGGCGTCCATTGTCCGGGGCATCGGCACCTCGCCCAGCCGCAGTGGCACCTGCACCATGTCGCCCCCCTTCTCCTTCAGCCACGCCGCGATCATGCGGTTCCACAGGTGGCTCTGGTACGCCGACAGGTACAGGCTGCGCAGGTCGGCCCGCATCCGGGCGATCGCGCCTTTGAAGTCGTCCGGGTTGCGGACCAGCCCTTCGACCAGGCTGCGGGCGACGCCGCGCGGGAGAAGTTCCTTGCAGCGCGTCCATTTGCCCCAGTGGTCGCGCAGAACCGCCTTTTCCTTCTTCTGGGCGGAGCGGTCGAACTCATAGGTCGCGGTGAGGGCGGTCTTCAGCGCCTGCTCGAAGTTGCCCTGGATGAGGTGTTTCGCGAAGAAAGCGTCGCCGCCGGTGACCGAGCCGAAGCGCTGGTCGTCGAAGTAGTTGGGGACGCCGACCGCCCGGACTTCTTCAAGGGCTGGCAGCGCCCGTGCCATCGCCCCTTTGGTCAGCTCCCGGATGACGACCTGGAAGCGGTTCGCCTGGATGTCGTCGGCGGTGTAGGGGGTGCTGCGTTGGCCGAGGTAGGTGACGGCGATGCGTTCGTGGTGCAGCTGGCGCTGCGGGCCACGAAAAATCGTGAAAAATTGGACGGTTTTGGCGTGCCGATCCTTCAGCCCGCCGTAGGAAAGCCGACGGGTGTCGATGGTCCAGCGTCGTTTGATCGCCTGGAGAGCGTCAGGGGTGGTCCAGCCGGTCTTCTCCAGGCGGTAGAACGCGAAGTCGCCGGCGCCCTCGGCAACAGCTTCCGTTCGTTCCTCAACCTGAAAGTCTTCGGGGATCGCTTTGATGTGCATGTCTGAATCTTTGTCTGAAAAATCTTGAAAAAATAGCGAAAAGGATTTTATCGGGGGCAAGAAACGTCTATAATTTCTTGCAGAGCTAGAATCGTTGCTTTTTTCCGGTGAAATCCATCCTCAAGCAGTTTGACGCACCGCGTGAATGAACCATCACCCAATTTGCAGCTTCCTCCGTTGCTGGAGTGGGGTCGAAAACTGCCCCACTTGCCGACCGACGCCGAGATCGCTGTTATTTTAGCGGATCTTGCCCGAACCACCCAAGCGCGGGAGGCGGGGGTCTGCACGGAATCGGCCCAGGGGCTGCAAAATCGCGCCTCGGCATGCGACCACTTTAACGCCAGAACAACCCAATTCCCGTGGAGCGATGTCGCGTTCAGCCGTGTTGTCCGCGAATCGAACGACGAAACGGTCGCGCATTCGGATCCGTCGGGGCATTGGCTGCTCGCGGCGGCGTGGGAAGCGTCGACCGGGCAGCGCTGCTGGGTTTGGCTGCACCGCTTCACCGCTCCCTGGGCAGCGGACGAGGCGGAACTGCTCCCTTACGCCGCCCAGAAGCTGGTTCGCTGGCTGGCGAAGCGGGGCGACCTGCTCCGCACCTTCGCCTGCCACGCCACGCAGCAGCGGCTGGAGCACACCGCCCAGATCACCAGCAAACTGAGCCACGATTTCGGCAACCTGCTGACCGGCATCATGGGGTTCACCGAGCTGAGCCTGCTGGAACTCCCCGCCAAGTCGCCGGTTCGCAGGCACATGAAGGAAGTCCTCGGCCAATCGGTCGAAGGAGGGCAGTGGATCCACAAGCTGCACCGCTTCTGCCGCAGGACGCAGGTCTCGCCCGGAGCTTCAACGTCTTTGACGGCAGCGCTGGCGGCGGCGGTGCATCGTCTGGGCGAGGCGCATGGCGAGGCGCTCCAGTTCGAGTCGTCGCTGGCGGTCGGCCTGCCGGATCTGCGGATCGACAGCGAAGCCTTGCAGCAGCTGCTTTCCGAGCTTCTGGGGAACTCCGCCGAGGCGATGCTGGGCGCTGGCACGATCCAGATCACGGCCCAGCCGATCGTGTTGTCGGAGCAGGACGCGCACCGCCTGCTCGGCGCGCCGGTCGCCGGTTCCCAGGTGGAGATCGTGATCCAGGACACCGGCCCCGGCCTGTGCGACGAGGCCCGCGCCAAGCTGTTCCACGAGGCGTACTACAGCTCGAAGCTGCGCAAACGCGGCCTGGGGCTGCTCATCGTGCATGGCTTGCTGATGACGCACCAGGGGGGCTTCCACTGGGAGCAGGCCCCGGGCCAAGGCTTGCGGACGCGCGTCTGCCTGCCTTTCGCCTCTCCGATACGAAGCGGCGACCGCCCCGCCAAGGTCCGAACCACGTCCCGCGTGAAACCAACGAAACCTTGAAATTCTCCCATGAACCTGGCAAGGAGCTGTGTCATGACAGCGAACAAGAACGGCCTCGACACAATCGACGCCCCGACCGATTCGGTGGTACCCGTCCCCGACGCCGAGCGCCGCGACGGCGGCCACATGTACGTCGCCGGCGATGTCCGTCTGCTGGTCCTCGACGACGACCCCGCCATCGGCCGGCTCATCCAGGCGGCCCTCGACGGCCACGACTTCCGCATCGACGTCGTCTGCGACCCGCGCCAGGTCGAGAAGACCCTGACGGAGTCGAGCTACCACCTCGTCATCCTCGACTACGTCCTGCCCGGACTCGACTCCGAGAAGGTGATGAGCCTGGTCCGCGACCTGCAGACCGACGCCAGCGTGATCGTCATCACGGCGTTCCCGTCGATGGACAGCGCCCTGCACTGCCTGCGGGCGCACACGTACGACTACCTGACGAAGCCCTTCCCCATCGACCAGCTCAAGAAGAGCGTGATCCGCTGCCTGGAAAGCCGGGGGCTGCTGCGGCTTTCCGAGGAGGCGCTGCTGGAACAACTCGGCTCCGCCATCCGCGAGCGCCGCAAGGCCCAGGGCCTCACCCTCGCCGACATGTCCAAGCGCACCAGCATCTCGCTCGGCTACCTGTCGCAGATCGAGCTGGGCAAGAACTCCGCCTCCATCGGCACCCTCTACCGCATCGCCCTCGGCCTGCGCGTCCGCGTCGCCGAGC
>JAYSSW010000693.1:0-1535 GCA_043720335.1 Planctomycetia bacterium | reverse complement strand
TACTCCACGCGTCGCTTGCGGTTTTTCACGGCGGCGCTCAAGCCGCGCCGCTCGCCGTTGCAAAGAAGTTGCGACTCGCGAGGTTTTGAAACCGCTTCCAAAGCCCAACTTCCGGGAGAATCCGCGATGCGTCGTCTTCTGCTGCTGAGCGTCCTGGCGATGTCAGCCCTGGTCTCCAGCGGGACCACCGCTCCGGTCAACGGGCCGGAATGGTTCCGCAAGCGCGTCGAGAAGGCCACTTCCAACGAACAGGGCGAGACCAGGCCGAACAAGCTCGTCTTCACCAAAACCTTCAAAGGGGGCGAACGCGCCAGCGTCGTCGCCATCGGCGACCACCAGCCGATCGTCCCGGTCGGCATCCAGGTGCGCGACAAGGAAGGCGCCCTCGTCGCCCAGGACATCGGCTCCGGCGCGAAGACGGCCGACTTCGCGGCGGTCGTCTGGTTCCCGCCACGCGACGGCGAGTACACGATCATCATCCTCAACTTCGGCGCCGAGTACAACGACATCGCGGTCGCCGTGAAGTGACGCGCGGAAACCGTTGCCGTGACGAATCCGCAGTGGAAAGCCCAGGGACGGTCATCCCGGGGCTTTCCGCCTTCGAGCGCCCCTGACGCGGGCTACGCCCCCCGTCAGCACAAATCGTTCAATCGCTTCAGCTCGCAAAACGGCTGATCCCCGGAATCGCTATAATCCGACGTCCGGTCCCCGTTTTCGTGATTTTCCCCTGAAATATTTTTGACATTCGCCGTACATACGATCTAATACCCTGACCAGCGCGATAATCCGTTTCCCCATCTTCTCCAGGTGCCTCATGCTTCGCAAATGGTTCGGCAAGAAACAGCAGCCCTTGACCCAGCGCCCCTCGCCCTACCGCCAACTCGCGGTGGAATGCCTGGAGAAGCGTGAAGTCCTGGCAGGTTCGGTCACCATCGCCTTCTCCGGAGGCAACCTCTACCTCACCGGCGACGCCGCAGCCAACAGCGTCAACATCAACGTGAACGGCGCCAACTCCGTCCAGCTCACCGGCAACGCCACCACCCTCGTCAACAACACCGCCGGCAGCTTCCTCGTCACCGGCGGCGTCTACGCCAACCTCAACGGCGGCGGCGACTCCGTCACGCTCCTCGGCTCCGGCTCGCTCACCGGCGACCTCAACCTCAACCTCGGCGCTGGCGCCGGCACCGTCTCCCGCGCCGCTGGCGGCAGTGTCACCGTCCGCGACCTCTTCGTCAGCTCCTCCTCCGGCAACGACTCCGTCTCCATCGACGGCCTCAACGCCCGCAACGTCAACGTCAACACCGGCACCGGCGACACCAACATCACCCTCAACAACCTCGCCACCACCGGCTACGCCAACGTCATCAACGGCTCCAGCGCCGGCGCCCAGAGCGTCTCGCTCGGCGGCGCCTCCTCCAGCATCGCCGCCGGCCTGCTCGTCTCGCTCGGCGCCGGCGCTAGCGGCTACACCGTCTCCCTGAACAACTACTCCGTCGGCGGCACCCTCAACGTCCTCACCGGCGCCGGCGCCGGCG
>JAYSSW010000692.1:0-7391 GCA_043720335.1 Planctomycetia bacterium | reverse complement strand
CCGGCCCTTTTCGCTTCGGTTTTAGTGCGAACCTACTCGTTCACTTCGTTGAGGATCGGTTCGAGGTGCTTCGTGTTGCGCTCGACGGCGAGGACGATGGTGCGTTCCTCGACGCCGTCCGCCGACATCGCGACGGCGGGGATGATTTGGCGGCTGTCGGGCAGGCTGAACCGCATCGTGAAGGTGCCGTCGGGACGCAGCTTGATCGGCTCGCCTTGCAGCGTGACCTTCGCGTTCGGCTCCGTGGAGCCGTAGACGATCAGCTCAGCGTCGAGCTGGAAGTTGAAGGTGCGCTGCTTGCCGTACTGGAAGGCGCCGGAGCCGAAGCTGGTGACCGAGGGGGAGCCCATCGGCCGACGCAGGCGCTCCTCGAACAGCTGCTTGAGTTCGAGGCTGCTGGAGGTCGGGTCGAAGCCGCCCGACATGGCGTAGATGCGGTCGGCCTGTTCCGGGTCGAGGTCGGACCAGTTCTCGTCGATGACGTCGCTGACGCCGGCGCGCGGGGTGGCGACGACGTTCGAGCGGGCGATCACGTAGAACTGGCCATTGCGGGCGAGGTAGCCGACATCGACGCGGTAGGAGCGGGGATTCTGGACTTCGAGGTACCAGCTGTTGCAGCCGCCGTGGATCTCGACGTCGCGGATCGGCGTTTCGGTGTTGGCGGTGGTTTCGCTGGAGGTCACGTCGAGAAGGCGGAGGGTCGGCTTGGCGTTGTACCATTCCTGGCCGAGGGCGGCTTCGGCGCGCTGGACGGCCTGGCGGGTCAGCTCCCAGTAGACGTGCAGCCAATAGGGGTCGCGGACCATGACGACGACGCGGTCCTTGCCGTAGCCCTGGGGCAGCACCTTGGGAACCTTCGCGGAGAGATCCTTCGTGGGAACGCCCACGTCGTACTTGCTGCGTTCGATCTGCTCCTCCTGCGAAGACGAGCCATTTTTAAGATGGGCGGCGGCCAGCTGGGGTTTGGCGCGTACAGGTTTTTTTTTCTTGACGGCGGGCTTCGACGAGGTTTTACGCTGGGTTGCGTCGAGCTTGGCGAGGGCGGCGACCAGCTCCTCTTTCCGCATGGCGTGCCAGCCAGCGACGCCTTTTTTACGCGCCAGATCGGTTAGTGCTTTCTTGCTGAGGTCGAGCCAATTCGCTTTTGACATGCGGCACCACTCCGAAAGGAGCCTGCGAATCATTGCAGGCGGAAGTTCGAGGTTGCGGCACCGTCCGTGGCGTCCCAATAAAACTCCCGAGTCTCCACGGGAGCAAGCGAACAGAAGAGGGCCGATTCTGAGGAACCAGCCGGAAGGCAGGCAGCGGGACAGCGTAACTACAGAATTATCAAAATGGTTCGCTGCGGCAAGGCGAGGAAGGCAGTCGGCGGGCGAGTTGTCGATGCGCCGCATGCGGGAAGCGTCAGAGTCCTTTCAAAGCGATGTCACGGCCGAAACGAGCGAGGCCGGAGATCCGAAGCATTGCGGGAGGGAGCGTTTCGCGGCGAACGTAGAGATGACTATACTTTTTTGGACAAGGGGGTGTCAATGGGACTTGCGAGCCGAAAACCACTTTTTCCGGGTTTCAACCTTTGTTTTCCAAGGTTTTTTGCTTGTGGAGCAGAAACGGGAGGCAAGTCAAGGGAAAAGTTGCGCCGGTTGCGGCGAGCTTTCCGCAAGGCGAGTTTGGAGAAGCTCGGCGGCCCCTGCCATGCCGGCGCCGACTTTGCGAAAAATTTCACAAACAGCATTGACGATGCTCCCGCAGGTCTCAAAATAGCCTTGCCGGAACGCAATCAACGGCTCCCGGCCGCTGGAGGTCGCGAAGATGGACGAGCCGACACCCCGCGAAATGGGAATCTATCTCGCCCTTGCTCAAGTCGGCTTCGAGATGTCGCTGCCTGCGGGACTGGGGCTGCTCCTCGACAACTGGCTTGGCTGGTTCCCCTGGCTGACGATCTCGCTGGCGTGCCTCGGCTTGGTCGGCGGTTTCGCCCACATGCTGGCGATCCTCAAACAGCAGGAGAAGAACGAAGCCGAAAAGCGGAAAAAGCCATGAAGCCCTTCTTGCAGTTCCTGGGCGGGGCGCTCCTGTTCGGCGTGGCCTCCCTAGGGATCGGCTACGGCCTGCAGGCGGAAAACATCGTCCTTCAAGGCGGCGTCCCCTACGCTCTCGCGGCCGTCCCCGCTACGCTGACGATGGCGTGGGTGTGTCGGGGACATGTCGCTCCCGACATGCAGTTGCTGGCGGCTCTCGGAGGTTCAGGAATCCGCATGGGGATCGCCCTCGGCGGCGGCTACCTGCTGACGACGATGCTTCCTGAATCATTCGACGCGACTTTCTGGCTCTGGCTGCTCTGGTTTTACCTCGGTTTGTTGGCCCTCGAAATCACCCTGCTGGTTCGTCAGCTGCCCGGCGACGACAAAGCGGCCCCGAAATAACCAGGCGGTCAGGCCGCTCTCCCTTGGCGAGGAAAAGCATGCTGTTCGCCGACGCCTTCAAGCATGTCATGGACAGCTACGTGTGGGAATTCTTCGAATCCCTGCACCCGCCTCTGCATCTGCCGCAAGGCTTCGCGACGAAGTACAGCGTCCTGATGGTCGTGGTCGCGGCGCTGATCCTCGCGATCTATGTCCCGCTCGCCAAGAAGATCCAGACCGGCGAAGCCCCCAAAGGCACGTTCTGGAACCTGTTCGAGTCGCTGCTGACCTTCATCCGCGACAACGTCGCCAAGCCCTGCATCCCGGGCAACTACGACTACTTCGTGCCGTACCTGTGGACCGTCTTCCTTTTCATCCTGTTCTGCAACCTGCTCGGCATGTTCCCGTTCCTCGGCTCGCCGACCGCTAGCTTCGCCGTGACGTCCGTCTTGGCGTTCTTCTCGTTCCTGTTCATCCATGTCAGCAGCATTGTCCGATTCGGCGTCGTGAACCACCTGCTCTCGTTCGCGCCGCATCTGGAGATGCCGTTCGTGATGAAGCTGCTCATCATCCCCATGATCTGGGTGATCGAGTTCCTGGGGCTGGGCCTGAAATGCTTCGTGCTGTCCGTTCGACTGTTCGCCAACGTCTTCGCCGGGCACATGGTGCTGGCGACGATCCTGCTGTTCATCACGTCAATGCAGAACAGTTCGCCCGCGCTCGGCTGGACGGTCACGATCGCCAGCGTCCTGGGCGTCGTGGCGCTGAGCCTGCTGGAGCTGTTCGTCGCCTGTTTGCAGGCTTTCCTGTTCACGTTCCTGACCGCGCTGTTCCTGGGTGGCGTGCTTGAACACGCCGAGCACGCGGCCCACGCGGGGGACCACGCCCACGCCGGGCACGGGCACGACGAGCCAAGCGAGGACGGCCCTGCGAGCGACGCCCGCGTGGCCCCGGCCGGCGCATCGCACCCCTAGAGAACGACTTCCTGGCAGCCGTTTGCCAGCCTAGCTTCCAATGCTGCAACCACGACCTGTAACTTCCGAAGGAGACCGGTTCCCATGAATCTCATCAAGCTGGTTGGCGTTTGCATCGTCATTCTCATGGTCGCCGTCCTGACGGCTAGTCCGGTCCTCGCTCAGCCCAACGCGGGCGAGCCTGCCGACACCAAGGTCGTAGCGGTGACTTCGGTCCCGTTCGGCGGCGCCGCGATGGGCGCCGGCCTGGGCGCGGGGCTCGTCGTCATCGGCGCCGCCTACGGCTTCGGCAAGATCGGCGCCGCCGCCTTGGAGAGCATGGCGCGCCAGCCCGAGACCGCCAACAAGGTCCAGACGGCCATGATCATCATCGGCGCCCTCCTCGAAGGTGCGACCTTCTTCGCTCTCATCATCTGTATCCAGATCGCAAACAAGGCGTAACGACCGCCCTGGTGCTCACTGGATTTCCGACACGCGAGGCAACCATGCGCCGCTTCCCGATCCTCCTGCCGCTGATCTTCGTCGTCGTGCTGCTGCTCGCCGGTCCCGCGCTGGCTGCGCCGGAAGGCGCAGCGGCCAACCCGATGGAGCTCCGCTACGACTCGGCGCTCTGGGCCGTCGTTGTGTTCGTCATCCTGTTCCTGCTGCTCCGCAAGACGGCCTGGGGGCCGATCCTCGAAGGCCTGCAGAAGCGCGAGGAGACCATCCGCAGCGCCGTCGATGACGCCAAGAAAGCCCACGCCGACATGGCGGCCATGAAGGCCAAGTTCGACGCCGAGATCCACGCGGCCTACGCCAAGATCCCCGCTCTCATGGACGAGGCGCGCCGCGACGGGGAGTTGTTGAAGGAGGAGATGCGCGTTCAGTCCGCCGCCGAGATCGCCAAGGAAAGGCAGCGGCTGCAGCGCGACCTGCAGATCGCCAAGGACCAGGCCCTCAAGGAACTGTGGGACCAGGCCGCCCAGCTGGCGACGCTGATCTCCGCCAAGGCGATCGGCCGCAATCTCGGCGAGGACGACCATCGCCGGCTGATCGACGAAGCCCTCGCGGATATGAAGCACTCGCCGATCAACAACTGACGTGCCCGCCGCGGTGGCGCGGCGACGACAACCTCCCTCCTGCCGTCTTTCGGCGACAGGCTCGCAGTCCCGGACCTGTGGTCTTGAACCGCCATGAGCGATCCCAAAGAATTCCACGCCGACGTCACCGCCCAGCGCGTTGCCAAGGTGTACGCTCAGTCCCTGCTCGACGCCGCCGAGAAGGCGGGCGAGACCGAGCGCGTCATGGAGGAGCTGGATTCCCTCCTCGACGACGTGTACCAGAGCCACCCGGAGCTGGAGATCCTGCTCTCCGGCGCAGCGACAGGACGCGAGGCGAGGCGGGTGCTGATCCAGAAGGCGTTCGAGCCTCGTTCCTCCGCGACCTTTTCCAAGTTCCTCCAGGTGCTGAACAGCCACGAGCGCCTGGAGCTACTGCGGACCATCCGCCAGGCGCTGCGCGACCTGTACAACGCCCGGCACCGCAAGGTCCGCGTGTTCGTCACGTCGGTGCTGCCGCTGGGCGACGACCAGAAGGAGCGGATCGCCGCCGTGGTCGCCGAGAAGTTCCAGATGGAGCCGATCCTGGAGTCGGTCCTGGACCCCGCCATGCTCGGCGGCCTGAAAATCCGCATCGGGGCGCTGCAGATCGACGCCTCCGTCCGCACCCGCATCGAGAATATTCGACAACAACTCCTGACGAGAAGCAGTCATGAGATTCAAGCCCGACGAGATCACTACTGTACTGACTGAGGAAATCGCCGGGTACGGCCAACGCCTCCGCACGGAGGAGGTGGGCCGCGTCCTGGAGATCGGCGACGGCATCGCGCGCGTCTACGGTCTCACCGGACTGATGAACGGGGAGATGGTCGAGTTCACCCGAACGAAGATCATCGGCCTGGCCTTCAACCTGGAAGAGACCTCGGTCGGCATCATCATCCTTGGCGACTATCTCAAGATCGTCGAAGGGGACGAGGTCCGCGCCCTCAGCACGCTGCTTGAGGTGCCGGTCGGCGACGCGCTCATCGGGCGCGTGGTCGATCCGCTCGGCAATCCCATGGACGGCAAGGGGCCGATCACCCGCGCCAAGACGCGCCCGGTCGAGTTCGCCGCCGCCGGCGTCGCCGCCCGACAGCCCGTCAACCAGCCGCTCCAGACCGGCATCAAGGCGATCGACGCCATGACTCCCGTCGGCCGCGGCCAGCGCGAACTCATCATCGGCGACCGCAAGACCGGCAAGACCGCCATCGCGATCGACACGATCATCAACCAGCGCGAAGAGAACGTCATCTGCGTCTACGTGGCCATCGGCCAGAAGGAGTCGCAGGTCGCCAGCCTCGTCGAAGGGCTGCGGGCCCACGGCGCGATGGACTACACCATCGTCGTGGTCGCTTCCGCCGCCGACGCCGCCCCGCTGCAGTATCTCGCCCCCTACGCCGGCACGGCGATGGCGGAGTACTACATGTACGAGCAGGGCAGAGACACCCTGTGCGTCTACGACGACTTGTCGAAGCAGGCGGCCGCGTACCGCCAGTTGTCGCTGCTCGTGCGTCGTCCTCCCGGCCGCGAGGCGTATCCGGGCGACATCTTCTACTGCCATTCGCGGCTTCTCGAACGGTCGGCGAAGCTGGCCGAGCGCTGGGTCATCGTCCCGCAGGACGCCGACGCCGCGCAGGTCGTCGACGACTGGGCGGTCAACAGCGCCGCCAAGCCGGGCGAGAAGCGTGCCGAGGGCGAGAAGGGCAAGGTCTACATCGGCCCGCTCGACAAGGAACACGCCGAGAAGCACGACGTCGCCAAGTTCCCAGGCCACAAGGTCGCCAAGGTCATCAACACGGGCGGGTCGCTCACCGCGCTGCCGATCATCGAGACCCTCGAAGGCGAAGTGTCGGCGTACATCCCGACCAACGTCATCTCGATCACCGACGGCCAGATCTACCTGCAGCCCGACCTCTTCTACGCTGGCGTCCGTCCGGCCATCGACGTCGGCATCTCGGTGTCGCGCGTCGGCACGAAGGCCCAGACGAACGCCATGAAGTCGATCGCCGGCAGCCTCCGCCTCGACTTGGCCGCCTTCCGCGAACTGGAAGCGTTCGCCCAGCTCGGCACCGACCTCGACAAGGCGACCCAGTCGCAGCTCGACCGCGGCTACCGCATGGTCGAGATCCTGAAGCAGGCGCAGTTCAAGCCGCTCCACTTCGCCGACCAGGTCATGGTGATCTACGCCGGCACCAAGGGGCATCTCGACAAGATCCCCCGCGCCCAGGTCCCCGAATGGGAGCGCCAGTTCCTGGTGTTCATGAAGGAGCAAAGGCCGGAAGTCCGCAGCAAGCTCGTCAAGGAGAAGAAGCTCTCCAAGGAGCTGGAGGCCGAACTGAAGGCGGCCCTCGAATTCTTCGCACAGCAGTTCAAGGCCCCGGCGAAGTAGCGTTCCCGAAAGGAGCATGCGATGGCCGTGCTCGACGTCCACCAGCGGCAACTGATTCGATCCGCCCAGATCACGGAATATCAAATGGCCGAGAAGTTCATCTCGCCGTTCGAGGTGATCCGAGTTCTGAACCGCGAGAAAATCTCGTTCGTTCTGGTGGGCGCGTTCGGATTGGCGGGGTGGATGCGGGCCAGGGCGTCGGAAGACGTCGATGTGATCGTCGCAGCGCGCCAGGTGAAGAAAGCGGTGCGTGTTCTGATCGCGGCGTTCCCGCAATTGATCGACGAGGACCACGAGGTGGTGGTTCGGCTTCACGACAAGGTGACGCGGCAAGTCGCGATCGATGTGATGAAGCCGATCCAGCCCCCCTACCACGCCATCTTCAAACACACGACGAAAGTGACTTCGGGGACCGAATCGTACCGGGTTCCCACGTTGGAGATGGCCTTGGTTTGTAAATTCGCTCCGATGGTGAACCTGAATCGCGCGGATGAACGAAAGATGCAGGACGCGGCCGATTTCATGGAGATCGTCAAGAAGAACGCCGACA
>JAYSSW010000691.1:0-7401 GCA_043720335.1 Planctomycetia bacterium | reverse complement strand
GCTGGAGCCGGTCCGCGTCCGCCCCGCCATGTACATCGGCTCCACCGACAAGAAGGGGCTGCACCACCTCGTCTGGGAGATCGTCGACAACTCCGTCGACGAGTACATCAACGGCCACGCCGACACCATCCACGTCACCCTGCACAAGCACGGCGACGCCGTCACCGTCACGGACAACGGCCGCGGCATCCCCGTCGGCATGCACCCGACCGAGAAGCGCCCCACCCTCGAGATCATCCTCACCACCCTCCACTCCGGCGGCAAGTTCGGCGACGGCGACGCCTACATGCGCTCCGGCGGGCTCCACGGCGTCGGCGCGTCCGTCGTCAACGCCCTCTCCCGCAAGCTCGTCGCCACCATCCGCCGCGACGGCTTCGAGTGGACCCAGACCTTCAAGCAGGGCAAGATCGCCACCAAGCTCGAGAAGCTCCAGCCCTCGCGCCAGCACGGCACGACCATCTACTTCGAGCCCGACCCGGAAATCTTCAAGGTCACGCACTTCGACGCCGAGACGATCCGCGCCCGCCTCGAAGACATGGCCTACATCCACAGCGGCCTGAAGATCATCTTCAAGAACGAGGCGACCGGCGAAACCCACGACCTGACCCATCCCGGCGGCATCCCGGAGTTCCTCGGCAAGCTCGTCGCCGAGGGGCAGAAGCCCGCCATCCACGATCTCGTCTTCCACACCGTCAAGGACGGCGCCGAGAAGATCGAAGCCGCCCTGCAGTGGACCGAGGCGACCGACGAGTCGTTCCGCTCCTACGTCAACGGCATCCGCACCAGCGACGGGGGCACCCACGAGAACGGCCTCAAAAACGGCGTCGTCAAGGCGATCCGCAACTTCATGGAAACCCACGACGTGAAGGTCAAAGGCGTCGAGATCACCGCCATCGACATCCGCGAGGGGCTGGTCGGCATCCTGTCGATCTTCATGCGCGACCCCGCCTTCCAGGGCCAGACCAAGGAGAAGCTCAACAACGCCGAGATCACCGCCGTCGTCGAAGGCGCGATCCGGCCCGCCATCGAGTCGTGGCTGAACGCCAACATGACCGTCGCCGACACCATCGTCGGCCGCATCGTTCTGGCGGCGAAGGCGCGGCTCGCCTCCCGCGAGGCGGCGCAGGAGGTGAAGCGCAAGTCCCCCACGCAGCGCAAGCTCAACCTGCCCGGCAAGCTCGCCGACTGCAAGTCGACCGACCTCGACGCCACCGAGCTGTTCATCGTCGAAGGCGACTCCGCCGGCGGGTCCACCAAGATGGGCCGCAACAACATCACCCAGGCGGTGCTGCCCCTGCGCGGCGTCATCCTCAACTCCGAGGGGCTGGCCCTCAGCCGCGTCCTCGCCAACCAGGAGCTGGCCGACCTCGTCACCGCCATCGGCACCGGCGCGGGCGACAGCTTCAACATCAACAACCTCCGCTACGGCAAGATCGTCCTGCTCATGGATGCCGACGCCGACGGCCACCACATCACCACGCTGCTGCTCACCTTCTTCTTCCGGCACATGCCCGACCTCATCAAGAAGGGGCACCTCTACCTCGCCCAGCCTCCCCTCTACCGCATCGACGTGGGCAAGGAGACGCACTGGGCACGCGACGACCAGCACAAGGAGGAGATCCTCGCCGGCCTGAAGGCGAACGCCAAGCCGGAGATCACGCGCTTCAAAGGCCTCGGCGAGATGATGCCGAAGGTGCTGGCCGACACGACGCTCGACATCCGCAAGCGCACCTTGCTGAAGGTGACGATCGAGTCGATCCTGGAAGCCGACAAGACGTTCACGGAGCTATTGGGCAAAGACCCGTCGGCCCGCTACCGCTTCATCATCGACTCCGCCAACCAGATCGTGACCGAGGATTTGGATTTGTAGCGGCGACGAAGATCATGCAGGTTTGACGGCAGCGGCTCGACGGAGCCGAGCGCCGCCAGCGTCTCTTGCGCCAGGGCCTGGGCGCTGCGGTTGTCGAAGTGGACGACGACTTCCGTCGGGCTGATGTTGAGCTTGGAAGCCAGGGCCGGACTCCTCGCGAGGAAGGGGGACGCTTCCCTTTCATTTTACCCGCGCCGGCGCCAAGCGGGCGAACTTCGGCGGCGCGGCCATCTTTCGCTTGGCGCCCAGGCTCGGACAAGAAGCCGCAGGCGCAGGAACCGCGACCGGCAGGGAGCGGCAGCCCCGCGCGACGATAAGGCTTACAGGCCCTGAGCCCGAAGCGCCAAGCGAGGAAGGACGCGCGACGGCGCAATCCCTGTCTGCAGTGTTGCGACGATGTGAATCGAGGCATTCCTCGCTTCGCATCGGCAGCCCGGATACGCCTGGAGAAACCACGCACTCACGCGCGTTCTTCCTCGCTTGGCGCTTCGGGCTCAGAAACGCGAGGAAGCGCCCACCTTGTTTGGCGTTCATCGCCGCCTCACGGCGCCTCGGTCGTCCTGCGCAGCTTCGGCTGGGGACGCTGCGACCACGCTTGCTCGTCGCCGAGCAGCACCTCCACGGCGCGCGACAGCTGGGCGTCGCTGCCGCGCGGCATCTCGCCGGGCTGCGGCCAGAGGACGTGGTGCGGCACGCAGCCGTTCAGCTCCATGTCCTTGCCGTCGGTGACCAGGAACCAGCCGCGCGTCGGCAGCCGCAGCGTGCCGACGTCCATCACCGGCGCGACCCCGGTGCTGACGACGCCGCCGGCGGTCGGGACGCCGACCACCTGGCCGCGCTTCAGGTTCTTGACGGCGTGGCTGAAGATCTCGGCGTTGCTGTAGCTGTTCTGGTTGCACAGCACGATGATCGGCTTGCTCCACGTCATGTACACCTTGCGGTCGTGCGGGTAGCCCGGCCCGCCGCCGCGCGGCACGGTGATGGCGTGTACCGGCTGCGTCAGGGCGGTCAGCAGGTGGTCGGTGGTCGAGCCGCCGCCGTTCTCGCGCACGTCGATGACCAGCCCGTCGCGGCCCGAGCCTTCGGAGACCAGCTCCTCCTCGAACTTGCGGAAGCTGGGCATGCTCATGGCGCTGATGTGCAGGTAGCCGAGCTTGCCGCCTGACAGCTCATCCACCTTCTGACGGTTGTGCCGCAGCCAATGGTCGTAGAGAAGTTGCTGGGCGGCGGCGTAGGTGGTCGGAGCGAGGTTGACGGTGCGTTCCTCCCTCTTGGCGTCCTTCACCACGAGTTCGACCTCGCGGTCGGCGGGGCGCGTGAGCAGCTTGGCGAGGTCGGAATCCGGCCCGACCGGCGTGCCGTCGATGCGCAGGATCGTCTCGCCCGTGCGCAGCTTGCTGCGCTTCTTGTCGGCGGGGCCGCCCGCCAGCACGTCGCGGATCTTCAGGCCCGGCCCAGGCTGCGCCAGGTCGAAGCGCACCCCGAGGTGCCCCGTCACGTCGCGGACGGCGGCGGTTTTCGGCACGACACCACCGAGGCCCGGCAGGTCGGCGGCGCTCATCGCGGTGAAGCCCAGGTGCGAGCCGTTCAGCTCGCCGAGCATCAGCTGGACGACGGTGCTGACCCCTTCCATGTCGGGGGACTGCGAAGCCATGTCGCGGTACTTGGCGCGGACGGCGTTCCAGTCGGAGTTGCCCAGGTTGCTGTCGTACCAGTTGTCGCGCATGATGCGCCAGCAGGTGTCGAAGATGGCGGCGTGGCGAGCGGGCACGTCGATTTCCTGACGGACCGAGAACGGAAAGGCGCCGGCCGTCGCGGGCGTGTCACCGCCTGCGCCGCCGGGACGGAAGCCGCCGCCGCCCTTCTTCGGGATCGGCGTCGTGGCCGGCGCGGGGGTCGGCGCGGTCGTCGTAACCGCGGGGGCGGCGACGCCGGAGGTGCTGGTCGGGACGCCGCCGACGAGCCAGACGATCTGGCTCCCCTGGCGCAGCCAAACGGGCTGCTGGCCGACGGTGGCGGTGAGCTGCTTGGGGGTGAGCTTCTCGCCCATGTCGATGGTGTAGGTGCCGGGCTTGCCCTCGAAGCTGCCGGTGAAGGCGAGCTTCTTCGAGTCGGGGGACCAGAAGAGCGAGCCGGCCGAGCCGTCGGTGAGGGTGACTCGCTTGACGCGTTCGTGGAGCCGATCGAAGTCGATGACGACCTCGACCGCCTTCTTCTCGGGGAGCTTCCCCTCTTCGCCAACCTTGGGGAACTTGCCCGCGCCGCCGGTGCGCCCTTTCATTTTTTCCAGGGCTTTTTCGAGCTTGCGGTCGCGCTCGGTCTTCTCGTCCTCGTCCTCGCGCAGCGCGACGATGCAGACGTTCGCCCCCGGGTCGCCCGAAGCGCGCTGGCCGGCGAACGCGATCCAGCGGCCGTCCGGCGACCACGCGGGCCGGCCCTCGTTGTACGGGTGCCGCGACAGGTTGTACGGCTTGCGGCTGCCATCGACGGGGCGCACCCACACGTCGAGGTTGAACTCCGAGTCGTTCTGCGAATGGACGATCCACTTGCCATCGGGCGACCAGGCGTAGTCGGGGCTGCTCCAGCTAGCGCAGAGCTTGGTGTCCTTGTTCGTTTCCAGGTCGAGGAGGTGCAGGTCGCCGCGCCCGCGGACGTAGGCGAGGGTCTTGCCATCGGGGCTGAGTTTGAGCTGCGAGGGAACGTCGTCGAAGGTGGTGAGCTTGGCGAGATCGAAGGCCGCATTCTGCCACCAGAATTTCTTGGCGTCCTTGCGAACCGCCTTCCAGATGGCGTGCTTTCCGCCAGCGCCGCTGACGAAGTACAAGGTATCACTGGCGAAGACGGGGAACGTCTCCTCCTCGGCAGTCTTGGTGATCTGCACCGGCTCGCGTAGCTCGGTGTCCATCACCCACAGGTCGCCGCCTGCGATGAAGGCGATCTCCAGCCCGTCCTGCGAAAAGGCGACGGCCGTGGCACTGGTCAGCACCCGGCGGTCCTGCTTGGCGCGCGGGCGGTCGGTGCTGTGCCACAGGTCGAGCTTCTTCAATTCCTTCGTCGACGGATTGAGGCGGTACAGGTCGAACAGGTGGCGGAAGACGAGGGCCGACCCGTCGCGGGCCACGCACGGGAAGACGACCGCTTCCTCCTTGAAATCGGTGAGCGGCGTAGTGGCGTTATTGGCCAGGTCGAAGCTGCACAGGTTCGATCCCTTGGCGTGCTCCTGCACGAAGTAGAAGCCCGTGGTGTCTGGCTTCCACAGGGGCCAGCGGCTGCCGAAGTCCTTGTGGACCAGCTTGGTGAACTGCTTGGCGCCGAGGTCGTGCATCCAGAGCTGCGGGGCGCGCGGCCCGTGGTAGCCCTTGCGCCACCAGGGTTCGCCTTCGCGGGTGAAGAGGATTTTCCTGCCATCCGCCGACAGGACGCCGTCGGCGCCGAAGTCGTCGAAGAGGAGTTTTTCGGGCCCACGTTCGGCGCGGGGAACCGTGAAGAAGCGTTCGCCGTGGCGCCAGAAGTGGTCGCGGACGCCTTTCACAAGAAGCGACTTGCCGTCGGGGGTCCACTCCTGAAGTTCGTGGCCTGCGGTGTGGAAGGTGACTTGTTGCGGCGAGCCGCCGGTGACGGGGACGACGAAGACCTGGGCGCCCCCTTCGCGGTCGCTGACGAAGGCGATCTCCTTGCCATCGGGGGAGAATTTGGGCTGGGCGTCCTTGCCGGGATGGGTGGTGAGCTGGCGAGCCTCGCCCCCCTGGGAGGAGGCGACCCAGATGTCGCCGTTCCACTCGAAGGCGAGCAGGGCGCCGTCGGGGGAGAGGGCGGGAGTCTTGGCGAGCCGGATCGACTCGCGCGCGGACAGCGAGCCAGCGGCGAGCCAGCAGACGCACAGGGCCAGCAGAATGCGCTTCATGAGGACGGTCCTCGGGGTGGGACAACGGAAGCGAGAGGATTTGGAGATGTGATACGAATCGTTGCGTCATCGTTTAGCCGAACGCCGATGATTGGCGTCGCGCTTTCGGCGTGGTACATTGACGGGATAACTTCATCCTCTTCGCCTCAGGTTCCCATGCGAACGCCCCACATGCTGGTGGTCATCCTGTGCTTCCTTCCCGCAACGGCGTGGGCCGACCCACCGGAGAAGGAGAAGCCTCGCTTCCCGGCGCTGGAGAGCGCGGAGGCGTGGAAACTGCTGCCGCGCGAAACGCCGACCCTGCCGTCGTGGGCGCGGACGATGGCGGCGGCGCTGCCTCGCACGACCGGGGCGATGCTGGAGCTGGACCATGTCCACCGGGTGAGGAACCCGTTGGGGCCGATGCTGGCGGGGAAGCTGCGTTGGGCCTCGGCCGACGCCAACCAGTGCGACTACGCCCGCCGCTACGCCGAGTCGGACCTGCGCCGCGCGGGGCTGTCGGACGACGACATCAAGAAATTGGCCGTCGTGCCGAGGAAGATTGTCGATGACGAACAAGCGATCCTTGCCTTCGCCCGCAAGCTGACGTTGGCGGCTTGCACGGTGACCGACGAGGAGATGGCCGACCTGATGCAGCGGTTCGGGCCGGAGAAGATGGTCGCGGTGGTGCACACGCTGGCGTGCGCGAACTTCCAGCAGCGCGTGTTCTTCGCGCTGGGGTCGCAGGTGGAGGAGAACGGCCCGCTGCCGCCGGTGGACTTCAAGCTGGACGCAGTGACCAAACCGAGAGCGATGCCCCGGCCCGACTGGAAGGAGATCGGCAGTATCAAAACCAAGGTGGCCGCGATGACGCCGGACTGGGGCGGCCGCGACTTCGATGGCGTGCAGAAGGAGCTGGAGAACCAGAAGGGGCGCCAGGGTCGCATCGCGCCGCCGCAGCCGGACCCGAAGGCGAAGCCGACGCGGGTCGTGTGGAGCCAGGTGAGCGTGGGCTACCAGCCGCTGCTGGCGAAGACGTGGAGCCAGTGCCTGGCGTCGTTCCAGCAGGAGTCGCAGTTCGACAAGGTGTTCGCGAACACGATGTTCTGGGTCATCACCCGCAGCAACGAATGCTTCTACTGACTGGGTCATAGCGAAATTCTGCTCGCGGTCGCGGGCCAGAAGGAAGACGAGATCAAGGAACTCACCAAGAAGCTGGCGAGCGGCAACTGGTCCGCGTTCGCCCCGGCGGAGCAATTAGCGCTGCAATACGCCCACAAGATCGCCAAGTCGCCCGCGTCGGTGTCAGCGGACGACATGCGCGCGTTGACGACGGCGTTCGGCGCCCACCGCACGCTCGACATGGTCTTCTACAGCGGCTGGTGCAACTACATGACCCGCGTCGCCGACGCGTTTCAGCTGCCTCTGGAACGCGACAACGTCTTCGTGCAACCGACGAAGAAGAAGGAGTGATCGGAACCACGAAGGAGCACGAAGGAACACGAAGAAAAGACGGAGAACATCCATCGTGCGTTCGGGCGAACGGCCTGCGTAAGTGGTCCGTTTCACAAATGACGTCGTAGTTGGCTCAATCGTCCTTCGTTTCAACCGGAGGGGTTGAAAAATGTGGCTTCGCCTTTTTTAGCCA
>JAYSSW010000690.1:0-1538 GCA_043720335.1 Planctomycetia bacterium | reverse complement strand
GTCGCCCCGCACCGCCGACGCGTGGTGGGCCGAGGCGCGGACCTGGCTGAAGCGCGAACTCGACGACCCGCAGGTTTGAGGAAGGCGCATCCAACGTCGGAGGACATGCAAGCGCCAAGCCCCACCATGAGCAACGCGATTGGTGGGGGTCGAACCCGCGAAGGCTTCACCTCCAGGAATCGCTTCGCTCCTCCTGGGGCTTGGCGTGTGTTTCCCCATTTTCCCGCGTCACTCCGTCGCTTCCCTCTTTTTTCCGCTGCGCGATTCGCGCGCCGATGTCGCATTATCCTTCGACGCCGCCGACACGCGGATTCCGGGTGGCCCGGGGCGTCGAAGGGAGGGGCATGTGGCGACGACGACCATCGAGGGGCGCGACAGCGCGGAGCTGAAGCGCACGGCGGCCGCATTGGCCGCCAACGAGGCGACGCTGAGGCAGTTCATCACGCACGCCCCGGCCGCCATCGCGATGCTCGACACCGACCTGCGCTGCCTGCAGACGAGCCAGCGCTGGGCGAAGGACTACCGGCTGGAAGGGCGCAACCTCGTGGGCCTGTCGCACTACGACGTGTTCCCCGACACGCCGCTGCGCTGGCGCGAGATGCACCAGCGCGTGCTCGCCGGCGCCGTCGAGCGCTGCGATGAGGATCCCTTCCTGCGCGAGGACGGCGCGACCGAGTGGCTGCAGTGGGAGGCCCGGCCCTGGCGCAAGGCCGGCGGCGAGATCGGCGGGCGGATCTTCTTCACCCAGGTCATCACCGAACGCAAGAAGGCCGAGGCCCGCCTGAGAGAGTCGTTGCGCGAGTCGCTGCGCGAGAAGGAAGTGATGCTCCGCGAGATTCATCATCGCGTGAAGAACAACCTCGCCGTCATCTCCAGTTTGTTCCACCGGCAGGCCGGGTACGTCACCGACGACCCGACCCTGCAGCTCCTCCACGAAGCGCAGGCCCGCGTCTGCTCCATAGCCCTGGTCCATGAGCACCTGTACCACTCCGACGACCTGGCGGCCGTCAACTTCGGCGACTACGCCCAGACGCTCGCCATGCAGATCTTCAAGTCGTACCAGCTCCCGACCAGCGCCATCGCCCTGCGGACCTGTTCGGCGGCGGTGTCGCTGACCGTCGACCAGGCGAGCCCGTGCGGGCTGATCCTCAACGAGCTGATCTCGAACTGCCTGAAGCACGCCTTCCAGGGCCGCCGCTGCGGCGAGGTGAAGCTGATCCTCAAGCAGCAGGACAACGTCTGCGTCCTGCGGCTGGCGGACAACGGCGTCGGCATGCCGGAAGGGCACGATCTGCGCGAGGCCACCTCGCTGGGCCTGAGGCTGGTGCTGACTCGCCAGCTCAACGGCTCGGTCACCTACTGCAGCCGGGGCCAGGGGACGGAGGTCCGCCTCGCGTTCCCCGTCCACAGCGGGCCGGCCAAGGCGTCATGATTGTTCATTCGCACACGCAGGATCGCGCCGCGAATCGCCGGCGCGTCGGCACGGAAGCAGGAGATTGCACCATGAACATTCCAAGGATTCTGATCGCCGAGGACGA
>JAYSSW010000689.1:0-7404 GCA_043720335.1 Planctomycetia bacterium | reverse complement strand
GGTCAACACATGCTTCAACCCCGCCGCCTCAGACGGCAGCGGGCTTGATATTTTCGATCATTCACTCCATCGCAACCTGTGCTCCGCCGTTGGCGGCGGCCGTCACGATCACTTCCTCCGCCCGGCACATCCCCGCCCGCAGCAGCGACGCACGCACGGCTTCCGCCTGATCGGCAGCGACAACCGCGAACACCGCCGGGCCCCACGAGCTTTGGCCGACGCCGCGAACGCCGGCGCCGCGCATCCAGGCGACCAGCGACTCGACGCGCGGGTGGGCGTAGACGCCGTGCTGCCAGGGCATGAAGCGCTCGCCGACGAGGCGGTTGAACTCGTGGACGGCTTCGCCAAACGAGTCGAGGTCGCGCTCGATCATCGCAGGCAGCATGCCGAGCAGCGCAAGCCGGCACAGCGCGTCGGTGCGGGCCGGGTCGGCGGGCAGCTCGCGCAGCTTCGCGAACGCTTGCTTCTCCTGGGCCCCGTGCGTGCCTTTTACATCACTTGGCAGGATCAACAGCACGCGCCATTCATCGGGGAAAGGCTGCCGGCACAGCAGCGGCGACAGCGAGGCGCCGTCACGCTTGCCCCCTTCGATGAGGAAGCCCCCCTGCGCGAAGCCGTGCAGGCCGAGGGCGGAGCGCAGGCCGCGCTGGACGCGCGGGGCGAGCTGCGCCACGTCGTCGGGCTGAACCAATAACCGGGCGAGGGCGGCGGCGACGGCGAGGCCGAGCTGCGTGCCGGTGCCCAGCCCCGCGTGCTCCGGCGAGCAGCTTCGCACACGGATGCGGAAGCGTCGTTCGCTGCCGACGGCGGCTGCGTAGCGCTGAGCGAAGGCGAGAGCGCGCTCGGACGCCGGGCCTTCCGCCGACCAGGCGTCGGAGGATGACACGGCGAGATCGACGCCGGGCTGCTCGACCATCAGGCCGACGCCGCCGAACTGCCGGGCTGACGTGTCGGCATCGAGCGCGCTCGATGGCAGGGCGAACAGGCCGAAGTGCAGCCGGCTCGGCGTGCGGACCGTGATCGAGGCGGCGGGGTGCATGTGTGCGGGGGGTGGAAGGAGGGATTCAGGGTGGGGCGACCCCGCCGCCTAACGGCAGCGGGCTTGATAACGTCCGCATGCGTTTTCACCCCCACCAATCGCTTCGCTCATGGTGGGGCTTGGGGGCGTTTTCCTCTTCCCCTCTCTGTCTTTCTCTGCCTTTTCCTCGGCGCCTCTGCGGTTAGCTCCCCGCACTTGCGTCCTGCACTTGTTGTAAATGGTCGACGAGGAATTGGAAGGCGGCTTTCTCGCGCGGGCCGGCGGTCTTGTCCACGATCACCGCCAGCCGCTTCAGGTCGGCGTCGATCTCGGTCCTCGGCAGGATCGCGACGCGTGTCGCCAGGATCGCGGCCTCCAGCACCGCGTGCTTGGCGCGGTTGAAGCCGAAGAAGTCGCGCACCCAGCCGCGCTCGACCACCTCGGCTTCGATGGTCACGCGCTCCTGGCGGTCATCCATCGAAATCACGCGGAACTCGAACCAGCGGCAGCAGTCGGCGAGCGTCCAGCCGCGCACGCGCGTCGCCGGGACCAGCGGCGGCGGATCGAGCCGGCCGACCGCGGCCTGGGCGATCAGCAGCACGTCGTCGGTGATGTGCAGCACCCCTTCACCGTGCGCGCGCAGGTTGAGGCAGGTCCGCGAGGTGTTGAAGGGCCGCAGCGTGAACCGCTGCATCGCCTCGTCGACGCGCGGGCCCATCGGCGCGACGTTGACGGCGCCGTCGGGGGAGACGGTGGTGACGACGCCTTCGAGGATCATGGCCGCATTCCCCTGATTCTTTCGAGCGTACAAGAATCAGGGGGCTGACGCCCCCCGCTCGCCTGGAAGACTACTTGAGGCCGAGGCGTTCGCGGACCTGCATGATGTTGTCGTTGCTGACGAGGGGCCGCCAGTTGGCGGGGACGGGGGTGCCGTAGAGGACGGAGCGGCTGAGGAGGAAGTGCCGCTGGGCGGGGTGGGGGACCAGGGCGACGGGGAAGCAGAAGCCGAACGCCCCCAGGGTCGAGGCGTGGATCGGGGCGTAGGTGACGGCCTGGAGGATCTCCTTGAGCTTCTCGGCGTCGGGTCCGTCGTAGAACTGGACGTCGTCGAGGATGCCGCGCACGGTGCGGACGGGCATGATCTTGTTGTTCTGTTCGGGGGTGAGGAGGTTGAAGTCGTCGAAGGAAACGTGGGGCCAGACGCCGAACTGGGCCATGCCCTTGAAGACCTTCTGGAACGACTTGCGGTTCTGGTTCTGGACGAGCCGCATGTGTTGGACGAGCAGTTCGTAGGCGTCCTCCTGGACGTTGGAGACGAGGCTGAAGCGGGAGGTCTCGAGGCAGGCCTGGATCCACAGGGGCCAGGCCTCGTCGTAGGAGTTGATGGCCTGGTCGACGCGCTCGAGCGACTTGCGGTAGCGGTCGGCCTGGTAGAGCAGCTTGTGGGCGTGGACGGCGACGGGGTTCATCTCGCCGCGCGACTGGTCGAAGTGGGCGTCGAAGTTGGTCATGCTGCGGTAGCTCATGTTCCAGTAGAGCTTGGTGTGGGCGAGGAAGCTCTCGGCCATCTCGCCCTTGTTCTGGTCGGAGCGGAGCTGGCCGACCTCGCCGCCGCTGACCTTGACGAAGTCGCGGAACAGCTGGGCCTTGCGGTTGAGGCGGAGCAGCTCGTCGGGGGTGAGGTACAGGCCGGTATCGAGGCCGTACTGCTTGTACATGTCGTAGCCGCGCCGCCAGGCCAGCCCGGAGTGGTACTTCAGGTCCTCGCCGACGAGGAGTTCGGCGTCGGGGTTCCTGCTGTTGGAGAACCAGTCGGGGATGGCCCAGCCCTCGTCGTCGAACCAGCCCTCGGCCTGCAGGTTCTCGGCGATGTAGATCTGGGCGCGGGACGGGTAGCCGCGGAAGATCTGGCTGGCCATCTGCTTGACGTTGCGGAAGCGCTGCTTGTCGTACTCCTTCTCGAGCATGCCGGGGTCGCGGTCGACCGGGGGGAGCGGCTGCTGGGCGTACTGGTACCACGTCCGCGCCACCAGGAACACGTCGGTCGTCTCGCGCGTCAGCTCGCGTTTCGCCACGTCGGGCCAGCTCTCCTCCAGCGGAGGCGGCAGGACCGGGAACTGCGCGTGCGGCGCGCGCAGCGGCGTCTCGGTCTGCCCCGCCTTCGGATCCTCGTAGCGCGACGGGACCGCTTTGCTGTCGGCGAGGAACTTGACGACCTTGAGCGGCGTGTCGAAGCCGAGGAAGTCGCGCAGGCGCCGGACCAGGCGCGGGTTGTCCTTGCAGAAGGCGGCGAACTCGTCGCGCTTCACGTCCTGCTGGCCGCGTTCGTTGACGGTGAGGAAGAGCTTCGGGTCGCGCTTGACGGGGTCGATGAGGCTGAGGTCGAGCAGGCAGCGCATGGTCGCCTTCTCGTCGCTGTTGCCGATCTTGAGCTGGTACATGAACCCGATGAAGTGGCGCATGTCCGGGTGGCCGGGGAAGCGGGGCTTCTTGTTGTCGATGTTGAAGGCGTCGGCGCCGCTGCTCCCCTGGTTGCGGCGCTCGCCTTCGGCGAGCAGCTCGACGCCCCGGCTGACGTAGTAGTACTTGTCGCGCGGGCGGTCGCACTCGACGGAGACGTTGAAGGCGAGGTTCCAGCTCTGGAACATCCACGGCGTGATGAAGTAGGGCTGCAGCTTGGTGATCGACTTGACGACCAGCTCCAGCTCGTTCCACTGGTGCTTCATCATCATCTTGTTGGCCGAGTCCCACAGCACGGTGGTGGCCAGCCCGCGCGACCCGGTCAGCAGCAGGCGGAGGGCGGATCCGGTCAGCTCGACCTCGCCGCGCGAGGTCTCGCGCAGCTGCAGGGCTTCGGCGCGCGGCTCCAGGACGAAGCGGCGGTGCAGCAGCGACCCGGTGAACAGAAGCAGGATCAGCACCCCGTAGGCGAGCTTCCGCTGCCGCGAGCGCTGCTGGAACGGATTGGCCATGTTCAGAAGTCCTTCATCGCGAAGCCGCCACGCCGGTGGCGCGAAACGATCTCTGGGGGTTCAACCCGCGCCGTCTTCGACGGCGGGCTTGATATCGTCACCATTCGACAAGACCCCCACCAATCGCGTTGCTCATGGTGGGGCTTGCAAACGGAAATCTGAAATCAGCAATCTGCAATCTGCAATCGCTACGACGGGTTGGCGATCTCGCGGTACTTCATCAGGTAGTACGACAGGATCGCCCAGGGGAGCAGGTAGCCGACCAGGGGGATCAGGTTGTCCATGAACAGAACCTGTCCCCAGGAGATGTCGAAGCCGTTGGCGACGTACTGGTGCAGGTCGAAGCGCGCCACGTCGGGGACGAGGTTGAGCAGGCGGCGGACGATCCAGCTGAAGAACTCGTCGCCCCCCTTGATGAGGCTGGTGGCGGGGGAGTCCTCGAGCTGCACGGCCAGCATCTTGCGGCCGGCCAGGCGGGTGAAGCCCTCGAGCGGGCCGCCCCCTTCGACCTTCTTGTCGGCGACCTGCTGCAGGTACTCGGTGGTCTGCCCCAGCCCGTAGATCATCGCGGTGAGGAACAGGCTGATGAGGCCGCTGAGGTAGGTGCTGCATGAGACGGCGATCCCCAGCACGAGCATCACCGAGCACCACATGCCGACGATCCCCTTGAGGAAGTTCTGCCAGAAGGGCAGCTCGGCGGCGATCAGGTAGAGGTCGCGGCGGGCCACGCCGAGCATCTGCGACTCGCCGCTGTTGGTGCGGTCGACGCTGACATAGACGCGCAGCTGCGGGTAGTACTTGCCGTTCGGGGCGGTCCGGGCCTCCGTTTTCTCCATCAGCGCCGTGAAGAAGACGGCCGGCACCTCGAGCGACTGCGTGTGGTTGTCGGTGACGGGCTGCCCCGCCAGCTCGACGAAGCGGTGCTTCTGGACCAGGGCGGCACGCGCCTCCTTCAGCTTCGCCTGCAGCGCCTCGACCGCCTTGGCCGTCTCGTCGGCGCTGGCGGCGGCGCCGAGATTCTTGCTGTGGGCGGCGCGGATCTCGGCTTCCTGGGCGTCCGACTCCTGCTTGAACGCCTCCTTCACCTTCGCCACCTCGCGGCCGTCGAGATGCCCCTCGGCCAGGGTGAAGGTGCAGGCGATGTCCTTGCCCTCCTCGCCTTTCGACAGGCGGAAGATGTCGAACGTGTACTCGAAGCGCAGCGTCTCGACGCCGCGCCCCAGGCTGCTGGGCAGGTCGCCGAACGACCAGATGGCGAACTGGCGCTCGGGGACGTTGACGGTGGGGCCGGAGATGTAGCTGCGGTACTCCCATTCGCGGCCGACGCTCTCGCCCTTCTGGGTCGACTTGGTGCCGGCGAACGCGAGGTCGCCGAACAGGGCGACGCGGGCCTTGTAGCTCTCCTTGGCCGCCTCGTCGGTGACGTTGGTGCGCAGGATGAAGCCGAGGCTGACCAGGGCGACGCCGGCGACGCCGAGCGTCAGCAGCAGGCCGTAGCCGAGGAAGCGTCCCAGCACGATCTCGAACTTCTCGACCGGCTTGGTGACGATGGTGTGGATCGACATGTTCTTCACGTCGTTGGGGATGATGAACGAGCCGAGCATCAGGGCGGTGATGATGAACAGCGGCGTCATGGTCCAGTAGACGACGCGGACGTAGTTGCGGATCTGGTCCTCGGGCTTGTGCTGGACGAACCAGTCGACGAAGAGGAAGACGAGGGCCATCGCGGAGAAGATCAGCACGACGCGGCTGCGGACGGCCTCCTTGAAGCTGAGCCGCGCCATCGCCTCGATGCGGCCCCAGCGCAGCTTGCCGAACAGCCCCGTGACGATCGGGTACAGGGCGATCAGCAGCGCAACGGCGCCGCACACGGTCATCACATAGTCGCCGATGCTCAGCGGCTGGTCGAAGCTGAGCCGCGGCACGAAGCGCGTCAGGCCGGCGCTGCTGCCTGCGGCGATGCTCAGGAACAGGATGGCGAGGTAGCCGACGAAGCAGAACAGCGAGCCGTACACGAACAGGTCGGAGGTGGGCAGCACCTTCTCGGTCCGGTCGGAAAAGAGCGGCACCGACACCTTCATGCGCTGCAGCAGGATGGCGATCGCCCAGATCGCCAGCGCCAGCGACGCGACGCCGCCGACGTTCTGCACCCAGACGATGAGGGCGGCGAGGAACTCGGCCGTTTGCAGCGGTTCACGTTCAAGGACCAGCGTCGCGAAAATCATGGCGCGTCAACCCTGCTTCTGGATTTGCGTTGACGGGTTCTGCACGGGCTGCCCGGCGGGCTGCCCCGACGGGGAAGCCGGCTTGCTGTCCTGCTCCGGCATGTAGCGGCGGCCCGGATGCGCCTTGCTCTCCTCGATGATCCGCAGGAACAGGTCTTCCAGCGTCGTCGTCGGGTGCCCGATCGACTCGATCTCGCCGCCGTGCTTCGCCAGCAGCGCTTCCAGATCGGCGCGCAGCTGGTCGTTGAGCTGCACCCCCTTGGCGCGCAGCTCCAACCGCTGCACGTCCTCCAGCAGGCTGCGGACGCTGCCGAGCTTCTGCAGCTCGCCGTCGGCGAGGATGGCGACGCGGTCGCAGATGTCCTGCACGTCCTCAAGGCGGTGGCTGCACATGATGATCGTCTTGCCCTGCTTGCGCAGGCCAATGATGAGGTCCTTCATCCACTTCGTGCCGAGCGGGTCGAGACCGCTGGTCGGCTCGTCGAGGATCACCAGCTCCGGGTCGTTGATGAGCGCCTGGGCCAGGCCGATGCGCTGGCGCATGCCCTTCGAGTATTCCTTGAGGATGCGTTTCTTGTCGCGCTCCAGGCCGACGACCTCGATGAGTTCGGCGGCGCGTTTGCGGCGGACGGCGGGGTCGAGCTTGAAGAGCCGGCCGTAGAAGTCGAGCGTCTCCTCGGCGTTGAGGAAGCGGTACAGGTACGATTCTTCCGGCAGGTAGCCGATGCGCTCGTTCTTCTTCACGTCGGAGGCGGGCTGGTTGAAGATGAGGGCGTCGCCGTCGGTGGGGAAGAGGAGTCCGAGGAGGAGCTTGATGGTGGTGGTCTTGCCGGACCCGTTGGGGCCGAGCAGGCCGAAGATCTCGCCGCGGAAGACCTGGAGGTTGAGGGCGCGGAGGGCGACCTTCTTCTGCCGCCCCCAGAAGTCGCGGTAGATCTTGGTCAGCTTGCGGGTTTCGACGACGACCTCGTTGCCGGCCATGAAGACAGCCTCGATGATGGGGAACGCGCGGAAGCAGGGCCTGGGTTCTGATACGCGAGCGGGTCGGCGAGCGTTCGCCGCGGCGCCGATTTTTCGCGGACGCAGGCATCTTATGCCCCGTCCAGCCGTTCGCCCACGACGAACGCGAGCGCACGCCGTTTAGCCGTTCGCCTACGGCGAACGCGGGCGCGACGCATCTCGAAACCAC
>JAYSSW010000688.1:0-7405 GCA_043720335.1 Planctomycetia bacterium | reverse complement strand
TACATCTCGCCGCTGAAAGCCCTCAACAACGACATCTACCGCAACCTGCAAGTCCCCCTCGAAGGGGTCGCCGAGTTCGCCCGGCTGCGCGGCGAACGCCTGCCCACCATCGACGTGGCCGTCCGCACCGGCGACACGCCGACGGCCGAGCGTGTGAAACTGCTGCGTCGGCCGCCGCAGGTGCTCATCACGACGCCGGAGTCGCTGCACCTGCTGCTCACGTCGAAGGCCCGCGACACGCTGAAGAACGTGTCGCACTGCATCGTCGACGAAATCCATGCTCTCTGTCCCAACAAGCGTGGCGTGTTCCTCTCGCTGCTGCTCGAACGCCTGCAAGCGCTCAACCCGCACGGCTTCGCCCGCATCGGCCTGTCGGCGACGCAGCGCCCGCTGGAGGAGGTCGCCCGCTACCTCGGCGGACTGCAACTCGACGACGCAGGTGTCATGCAGCCGCGCCCGGTGACCATCGTCGACGCGGGGCTGCGCAAGAATCTCGACCTGCAAGTGATCTGCCCCGTCGAAGCGTTCGGACCGTTGCCGGAGAAGACGATTTGGCCGTCGATCTATCGCTGCTTGGCGAAGGAGGTGCTCAGCCATCGTTCGACGATCATCTTCGCGAACAACCGCCGCAGCGTGGAGCGGATCACGTCGCAGGTGAACGAATGCCTCGCCGAGACCGCCCCAAGCGACCAGCCCGAGGACGCGATCACGGTCCGCGCCCACCACGGCAGCGTGTCGCTGGAGATGCGCCAGCAGACCGAAGCAGCCTTGAAAGAAGGCCGGCTGCGCGGCGTGGTCGCCACGGCGTCATTGGAAATGGGCATCGACATGGGGGCGGTCGATCTCGTCTGCCAGGTCGAGTCGCCCGGCAACGTGGCGCGGGCGCTGCAGCGCGTCGGCCGGGCGGGGCATCTCGTCGGCCAGCACAGCAAGGGCAGGCTCATCCCCAAGTCGCTCCCCGACCTGCTCAACCAGGCCGTCCTCGCCGCAGAGATGAAAGCCGGCCGCGTCGAAGCGATCCGCGCCCCGGTCAACTGCCTCGACATCCTCGCTCAACAAGTTGTCGCTATGGTGGCGATGGAAGATTGGCCGGTCGAGAAACTGCTCCAGGTGGTGCGACAGTCGCATGCGTACCGAGACCTGACGCCGGCCGCGCTCGACTCGGTCCTGGAGATGGTGACGGGCCGCTTCCGCTTCGCCCCGCTCGTCAACACCGAGAACAACGACAAGCCCGCGCTGTCGCCGACGCAACAGATGACGGCGATGCAGCCTCGCATCAGTTGGGACCGCGTGCACCAGCGCCTGCAAGCCCTGCCCGGCAGCCAGCGGCTCGCGCTGATGCACGGCGGCACGATCCCCGACACCGGCCAGTACGCCGTCTACACGCGCCAGGGCGTGCGCGTCGGCGAAGTCGACGAGGAGTTCGTCTACGAACGCCGCGTTGGCGACGCCTTCCTGCTCGGCACCAGTGCCTGGCGCATCGAGAAGATCGACACCGACCGCGTTCTCGTCGACACCGCCGACGGCGCTCCCGCTCTCGTCCCGTTCTGGCGCGGCGAAGGGATTGGCCGCAGCTACGACCTCGGCGTCGCCCAGGGGCAGTTCCTGCGCACGCTCGAAAAACGCCTCGACGATCCCGACTGCATCGACTGGCTGAAAACCGAGCACTGCCTCGACGCCACGAGCGCCGTCAACCTGCGCGACTTCGTCCGTCGGCAGCTCCTGCGCGCGGGCTGTCTGCCGACCGACAAGACGCTGTTCCTCGAAGCGTCGCGCGATCCGCTCGGCGATTGGCAGGTGCTGCTTCTCAGCCCGTTCGGGCAGCGCCTGCACCTGACGCTGCGCTTCGCCATCGAGAACCACCTGCGGCGCCGGCTCGGCTATCGGCCGCAGTGCCTGCACCACGACGACGGCCTGCTGATCCGCCTCACCGAGAGCGAGGAGCCGGTCGTCGATCTTTTCAAAGGGCTGACGCCGGAAAGCCTGCGCGGCATGGTGCTCGACGAGCTTGCCGACAGCGCGCTTTTCGCCCTGCGCTTCCGCCAGAACGCGGCGCGCGCGCTGATGATGCCGCGAGGCGCGGCCGGCAAGCGGGCGCCGCTGTGGCTGCAGCGGCTGCGCGGCCGCGACCTGCTCCAGGTCGCCCGGCAGCACGCCGACTTCCCCATCGTCATCGAGACGTTCCGCGAGTGCCTGAACGACCATCTCGACCTGCCTCGCCTCGAAGATCTCGTCGCACAAATTCACGCGGGCGCCGTCGAGGTGCGCGTCGCTAGGCTCGACGCGCCGTCGCCGTTCGCCGCGAACCTGATGTTCGGCTTCACCGCCGCCAACATGTACAACTACGACGGCGTGCAGCCCGAATCAGGCAAGGCGAGCGAACGGCTTGATCAAACACTGCTCGACCAGTTGCTCAACCCGGAGGAGATCGGCGTCGCCCTTGACCCGCGCGCGATCCTGCAGGTCGACCGCAGGCTGCGCGGCGTCGGCGCCCCGCCCCGTAGTGTCGTTGAAATGGCGGAATGGCTGCGCCGCGTCGGCGACGCGGCCCCCAGCGAACTTGAAGGCAAGATGGCCGAGTTCCTGCGCGAGCTGGCGCAGGACGAGCGCGTCGTCACGCTGCGGTTGCCCGGCACGCGCGAACCCGTCCGCTGGATTCTCGTAGAAGAGAAGCCGCTCTACGAACTGGCTTTCGAGGGGGACGGCGAAGCGTCGCGGCAGGCGGCGACGACGATCCTGCTTCGCTTCCTCGCCACCCATGCCCTCGTCGGCCTGCGCGACATCCTTGACCGCTACCCGTTCGACCGCGCCTGGGCGGAGCAGCAAATACTGGCCTGGGCGAAGAGCGGCCGGCTCGTCGCGGTCCCGCCGGCGCAGGCGACGGAATCATTGCAGTGGTCAGCCGCCGACCATTTCGCGCAGATGCAGCGCGGCACGCTGTCGCTGCTGCGGCGCGAGGTCGTCGCCTGCCCGCCGCAGCAGTTCGCCGACTTCCTGCTGCGCTGGCAGAAGCGCCATCCCGCGAGCCAGGTCGTGCTGAAGGAGAATTTGGCCGATGTGCTGGAGCAGATGCAGGGCCGAGCGCTGCCGTGGGACGCGTGGGAAACGTCGCTGCTGCCTTCGAGGCTGACAGCGTATCAAGCGTCGTGGCTCGACGAGCTTCTCGCGGCGGGCAACTGGGTTTGGGCCGGCGCGGGCAAGGATCAACGCCATCTCGAAAGCGTGCGCTTCCTGCGCCGCGACATGATTGCGCAGATCGCCGCTCCCACATCAGATGAAGTATCGGCGAGCGCTGCGGGCGTTCTGGACGTGCTGCGTCAGCGAGGCGCCCTCTTCACACCGGAAGTCGCGGCCCAGACCAGCGCCAGCCTTTCTTCATCGCGGCAGTCGCTTTGGGAGCTGCTGCGGCTTGGCCTCGCCACCAACGACCGTTTCGATGTCGCCCGGCGTGGCGAACCAGCGCGCGACGATGAGGACGTGCGTTTCCGCTCGCGCCGCGAGATGGTCGCTTTCCTGCGCAACTCGTCGCGCCGCAGCGATGCAACGATATCCGAAGGCCGCTGGTCGGCGCTCGCCTGGGGCCAGCCCGACGCGGAAACCGCTGCGTTCGTGCAAGCCTGGCTGCTGCTGAACCGCTACGGTGTCGTCGCCCGTGAACTGGCCTTGATGGAGGACGGCATGCCAGCGTGGCGCGTGCTGTACGAAGTCCTCAGCCGCATGGAGTTGGCGGGCGAGGTGCGGCGCGGCTACTTCGTCGAAGGGCTGTCGGGCGCCCAGTTCGCGCTGCCCGACGCCGCCCAGATGCTGCAGGAATCGCAACTCGCCAGCACCGCGCAGGCGCCGGCGATCCTGCTCCCCAGCCTCGACCCGGCCAACCTCTACGGCAGCGGCGCCCCGTTCGACGTGCCGATGCTCGACGACGGCGGCCGCTCCTTCTCGCGCCGCGCCGGCAACTGGCTCGTCGTCCACGCCGGCCGCCCCGTGCTTCTCGTCGAGCAGCAAGGACGACGGCTCACCGCCCCCGCCAGCGTTTCGCCCGATGTGCTGCGGTCGGCGGTCGCGTGCCTGCCGGCGGTCCTGAAGGCGACGAAGGGGGACGTCCGCAACAAGCTGACCGTCGAATCCTGGAACGAGCAGCCCGTCACCACGACCACCGGCAGAGAGCTGCTGGAGCAAGCCGGCTTCGTGCGCGACTACCAGTCGATGACGCTGTACGCCGTGTGGAGCTGAACCGGGCATGCTGGAGCTGCGGCCGAAGCGAAGCAGCCCCGTGTTTCAGGCTCACGGTCGAATGAACGGGAACAGCCGCCGCGTCGCGGCTTCGTCGAGCGGCGCGCCGTACTCGCATGGCTCGAACGCCTCGGCGTACTCGATCTTCGCTCCGCGCTCGGCGCCGTAGCAGCGCACCAGCGTGTCGCGGAACCGCGCGGCCTGCTTCCGCAGCCGCTCGCGCACCTGCGTGCCAAGCCAGTCGCGGCGCTTGATCGGTGAAGTCGGCACCTGGTCCAGCGCGCCGACGTTGTACGGCAGCCATTCGTAGAACTGCGACACATGGCAGTGCAGCATGTCGATGATCTTCTCCACGACCAGCCCGACATCGACCGCGACCGTCGGCGTGAACGGGTAGGGCTTCTGGAACTCGTCCGGCAGGTACGCGATCACCGGGTTGCGCGGAAGGTGCGGCACCCCCGGCAGCACTGCGGGCACCGTCACCAGGTACGCCGCGTCCTGCACGAGCTGGCTCGTGTAGCGGTGGTCGGGATGGTAGTCGTTCGGGCGATGCGTCAGCACCAGGTCGGGCTTGAAGGTTCGCAGCAGCCGAATGATCTCCTCGCGGTTCGCCAGCGTCGGCAGCAGCTCGCCATCGTGGTGGTCGAGGATCTGGTACGTCGCGCCGATGACCGCCGCCGCCGCGTCCGCTTCCGCGCGACGGCGCGTGGCCAGCGCGGCGCCGGCGCGCTCGTGGTGGCCGGCGTCGCCGTTGGTCAGGCTGACCATGCGGACGACGTGCCCTGCCGAGGCGTAAAGCGCCGCCAGCCCGCCAGCCGAGTAGTCGGCGTCGTCGGGGTGGGCGCCAAGGATGAGCAGACGCAGCGTCATGGGATCGACCTTCTCGATGGTCACACCTTGTTGCCGGTCAAACGCTCGTGGGCTTCGAGATACTTTTCGCGGGTGCGTTGGACGACATCGTCGGGAAGCGTGGGCGGCGTGCTGCTCTTGTCCCAGCCAAAGCGGTCGAGCCAGTCGCGGACGAACTGCTTGTCGAACGACGGCGGATTGACGCCGACCTGGTACGACTCGCGCGGCCAGAACCGCGAGCTGTCGGGCGTCAGCACTTCGTCGATGAGGATGACCGAGCCGTCGGGCAGCCGGCCCCACTCGAACTTCGTGTCGGCCAGGAGGATGCCGCGCGACTCGGCGTGCTCGCTGGCCCGGCGGTAGACGTCGATGCTGCGCGTGCGCAGCTCGTCGGCCAGTTCCGCGCCGACGGCGGCCGACATCACGTCGAACGACACGTTCTCGTCGTGTCCCGTATCCGCTTTCGTCGCCGGGGTGAAGATCGGCTCCGGCAGCTTCTCCGCTTCGCGCAGGCCGCCGGGCAGTGCGATGCCGCACACGGCGCCGTTCTGGCGGTACTCCTTCCAGCCGGAGCCGGCGAGGTAGCCTCGCACGACGCACTCGAACGGCACGACTTCCGCCTTGCGAACCAGCATGGTCCGGCCTTGCAGCACGTCGGCCTGCTCGACGAACGCCGGTCCCATCGCTTGCAGGTCGGTCGAGAGGAGATGGTTCGGCGTCTTGAGGAAGTCGAACCAGAACCGCGTCATGCTGGTGAGGATGCTCCCCTTGCCCGGGATGCCGGTCGGCAGGACCCAGTCGAAGGCGCTGATGCGGTCGCTGGCGACGATGACGAGGCGATCGCCGAGGTCGTACCCGTCGCGCACTTTGCCGTGCCGGACCGGCCAGCCGGGCACGTTGCTTTGCAGGAGCGGAGCAGGCATGGGGTTCCCCGTGAAAATCGTGGCTCGCACCAACCCATTTTATAGGGTAAACGTGTCCCCCCAGGCCTGGCGGCGGGTGGGCGACGGCCGCTCCGCACGGGGACGCACGCATGGCCTTGCTGCAAAGCAGACACCTCCTCCTCGACCAGCAATCCGACGATGTCGCGTTGATCGTCCTCGAAGTCGCGGGGCACAAAGGAAACGCCCTGTCGCCCGACGTGTTGGCCGACCTCGAAGCGGCCCTGGACCGGCTCGCGCAGGAATCCCGCTTCCGCATGCTGCTGATCCGCTCCGGCCGGCCCGACGTGTTCAGCCTGGGCGTCGAGCCGGAGCAGTGGGCGGCCCTCGAAACCGCCGAGGCGCGCGAGCAATTCGCCGCTCAGGGGCAGCGCGTCTGCGCCAAGCTCAGCGACCTGCCGATCCCGAGCGTCGCCATCATCAACGGCGGCTGCATCGGCGCGGCACTCGAAATCGCCCTCGCCTGCGACTACCGCATCGTGACCGACCGGCCCGGCACGCTTCTCGGCTTGCCCGGAATGGAACTCGGCCTGGTCCCCTGCTGGGGCGGCACGCAGCGGCTGCCGCGGATCGTCGGGATGGAACCCTCGCTGCAACTGCTGCTCGGAGGCCGGCGCCTCTCCGCGCAGGAGGCCGTCGCCTGGGGCCTCGCCGACACGGTCGCCAACGACGCGAACCAGGAGCCGCCGGCGTTCCTGGTCCACGGCTTCAAACGCGACGCTTCGGAGTTCGTCCGCCACGGCATGCGGCAGCGACTCTTCGAGTCGAACCGCCTGGGACGCTGGTTCCTGCTGCGCGGCGCCGACCGCATTGTCCGCCAACATCTCCCCGACGACGTGCCGGCGCCGTGGGAAGCGATGGAGCTGGTCCGCGTCGCCTACCGCAACGAGTCGGTCGCGGCCGGGCTGCCGTTCGAGTTGCAAGCCCACGCTCGTTTGGTCCGCAGCGAAGCGTTCCAGCACCTGTTGTGGCTGAACCTGCGCAACAGCCAAACCCGCCAGATCCGCTACTCGGTGAAGGAGCGCATCCGCCAGGTCGGCGTCAACGGCACCAGCCCGCTCGGCCTGTCGCTCCTCTACCTCGCCGCCGTCAAGGGCTGCGAAACGACGCTGCGGACCAAGGACGAAGCATCGCTTGGCTCCTCGCTCTACCAGTTGCTTCAAACCTTCAACGCCGAGGCGGCGCGCGGCAACATGACCATCGAGGCGGTCCAGAAGAACCTCAGCCACTTCCACGGCACCACTGACTGGCAGCACTTCGCCACGCTCGACCTGGTCCTCGACACCGTCGATGGCAGCCTGGACGAGAAGAAGGCGTTCTTCCGCGAGATGGAAACGAAAGTCTCTCCCTCGACACTGCTCGCAACGACGAATGCCAGCCTCGAC
>JAYSSW010000687.1:0-1538 GCA_043720335.1 Planctomycetia bacterium | reverse complement strand
GCGGAGTCCTGGAAGCAGCTCTTCGCGGACAAGTGAACCGCACGGCACCTCGCGTCGAGGGCAGGAACAATGCCGCCGCCTCTTCCGAAATCACTCCTCTCACGCGCGGCGACCTGGCTCATGTACGCGGCCATCGCGCTCAGCGTGCTGACGCGCTTCGCCCAGTCGAATGTGCTTTTCTATCTGACGGCGGGATTGCTCGGTCTCGCTTTTCTCGCCGTGTCCGTCGAGTTCGGCGGCAGCCGTTTCGCAAGCTCGCCAGTTGTCGACGAGTGGAGATCTCTCCTCAAATTCGGCCCGGCGCTCGCCGTGTTTTTGGCGATGACGATGACCATTCCGCGAGTCAGCGACGCTGACAGGCGCGCGCCGGTCCGCTACACGATCCAACAAATAGGCGTGGCGCTAACAGGCTACGACGAAACCTTCCATCGCCTGCCCCGCCACGCGACCACGGACGCCGACGGCAAGGCGCAGCTGAGCTGGCGCGTGCAGATCCTGCTGTTTGCCGAGCAGGCGCCGCTGTACAGCAAGTTCAAGCTCACCGAAGCGTGGGACAGCCCCAGCAACCTGCCGCTGATTGGCGGGCGAACGATCCCGACATTTGTCGGCTACTACACCGACGAACCCGACAAAACTCCCTGGCAGGTCTTCGTCGGCCCAGGCACGGCGTTCGATCCGGCGGAGAAAATCCTCCGTCTGAATCACCACTTCCCCGACGGGACGGCCAACACGCTGCTCGTCGTCGAGGCGCCGACGCTGGTTCCGTGGTCGAAGCCGGAGGATCTGCGCTACCATCCCGACGAACCACTGCCGAAGTTCGGCAGGGAGTACCATTGGCTGGGGCCGCGTCCGATGCTTCCCGCCGTCTCCGCTAAAGGCTTCTTCGCCGCTATGGCCGACGGCAGCGCCCGTTTCTTGAGCGTCAACGTCAGCGAAGACGTGCTGCGCCGCGTCATCGTCCGCAACGACGGCAAACCGCTCGCGGCGGACTGGGACAAGTGATGGTCTTCAGCCCTTGGGCTCGGGGACGGGGATCTCGATCTCGAAGAAGCGCAGCCAGCCGGTGCAGCGGTGGAAGGGGAGCACCTCGGGGTTCGTGAACACGAAGCCGTGGAGGGACGGGGGGAGGAACCAGCTGGGGTCGTTGAGGTGCAGTTCCTGGTCCTTGACGAAGGCTTCGGGGGTGCGGTACGCCACGCAGCGCGTCAGCTGGGCGGCTCCGAGGACGCCGCCGCGCAGCTGGGCCATCGCCTGGAGGTGGTCGGGGACGCGGCTCCAGCCCTCCGGCCGGTCGTCCGCCACGCTGCCGGTGTGGATCAGCAGGCGGCCCGTGCGCGCGCTGGACCAGCGGCGGATCTCAATGGTCTTCAGCCCGTGCACTAGCAGCGTCGCCCAGGGCTGCTTGATCGACAACGCGTGCAGTTTCTGGACGGCCATCGCAATGGTCCTGATTCGTGCGGGAAGGCAGCGTCCGCAGGGTGGCGGGCGGGCGACCCACGCCCATACCGGCGTGGAGATTTGCGGAACCCGGTTCCGCG
>JAYSSW010000686.1:0-1540 GCA_043720335.1 Planctomycetia bacterium | reverse complement strand
ACCCCCAGCCCCTCTCCCCGTAAGGGGGAGAGGGGAGCAGAACCAACGCGAAACACACGGGGAACGCCGGGCCGCCGAGGACGCGCCGGGCACGCGCCTGAGACGCATCCGGGACAACACTCGGCGTTCCCCGTGCCTTCATGGTCTTCAACATCGTTCATCGAGGTCCAACATCATGTTCATCCAACTGACGAAGGAATTCCTGGGCAAGCCCGCCGGCGAGCGCATCGACGTGTCGGAGGGGGACGCCGAGCACCTGGTGCAGCAGGGCTACGCCCAGCCGGTGCGCGACGACGTGCTGACGCCGCTGGTCGCGCGGGCGCTGGAGGCGAACGTCGACAGCGTGGTGGAACGCGCGCTGCAGAATTTCCTCCAGAAGAACTCCGCGAAGTCGTCGAAGCGGCTGCCGTTCGCCGGGCTGGGCGACGCGCAGGACGACGACCCGCGCGCCGGCTTCGGGCACTTCGGCGAGTTCGCGCTGGCGGTTCGCGACGCCTGCCAGCCCGGCAAGCGCGCCGACGAGCGCCTGCAGACGATGCGCAAGTCCCCCGCCGGCCTCAACGAGACGACGAGCGCCGACGGCGGCTTCCTCGTGCCGACCGAGTTCACGCGGAAGATCCTGGAGCGCATCTACGCCCCGACCAGCCTGCTCGGCATGACCGACTCCTACACCGTGGCGAGCAACACCATCGTCTTCCCGCGCAACGCCGAGACCTCGCGCGCCAACGGCTCGCGCTGGGGCGGCGTGCGGGCCTACTGGCGCGACGAAGGCGACCAGGCCACCGCCACCAAACCCACGTTCGGGCGGCTGTCGATGACGCTGCGCAAGCTGTTCGTCATGATCCACGCCTCGGACGAGTTGTTGAGCGACACCCAGGGGATCGCCCTGGAGCAGTACCTGTTCCGCGTCGCGTCCGAGGAGATCAGCTTCGTCGTCGGCGACGCCATCCTCAACGGCAGCGGCACCGGGCAGCCGCTCGGCATCCTCAACTCCGGCTGCCTGCTCACCGTCGCCAAGGAGACCGGCCAGGCGGCGGCGAGCGTGCTCACCGAGAACATCGTCAAGATGTGGTCGCGGCTGTGGTCGCCCTGCCGCCAGAGCGCGGTTTGGCTCATCCACCAGGACGTCGAGCCGCAGCTGCACACCATGACCATCGGCTCCGGCGGCACGGCGATCGTCGCCTACCAGCCCCCCGGCGGCCTGTCGGGCAAGCCGTACGCCACCCTCATGGGCCGGCCCGTCATGCCCGTCGAGTGGTGCGCCACCCTCGGCACGGCCGGCGACATCGTGCTGGCCGACCTGCGCCACTACGTCACCGTCTCGAAGGGAATGATCGACGCCGCCCTGTCGATCCACCTCCGCTTCGACTACGACGAATCGACCTTCCGCTTCATCTTCCGCGTCGACGGCCAGCCGTGGTGGACCGCCGCCCTGACCCCGTACAAGGGCACCGACACCCAGTCCTGCTTCGTCGCCCTCGCCACCCGCAGCTAAAGGCGAAAGACATTGGAACCACGAAGGAGCACGAAGGAACACGAA
>JAYSSW010000685.1:0-16007 GCA_043720335.1 Planctomycetia bacterium | reverse complement strand
AACGCGTGTTGCGACCCCGCCGCCTAGCGGCAGCGGGCTTGAAGTGTGTGCTATGCTTTCGGGAAGCGCTGAACACGACGGGGGACGCATGCCGAAGTTCCGCACGAATCGAGGCCGGTCGACGCCGCTGGGGGCCACGCCGCTCGCCGAGGGGATCAACTTCGTCCTCATGTGCCGGCACGGCGTCGCCGTCACCCTCGTGCTGCTCCCCATCGACGGCGAAGAGGTTCTCGACGAGATCCCCCTCGACCCCCGCAAGCACCGCACCGGCGACCACTGGCACCTCCTCGTCTCCGACCTCCCCGCCTCCTTCCGCTACGGCTGGCGCGTCCACGGCCCCAAAGGCCACGGCCACCGCTTCAACCCGCAGCTCGTCCTGCTCGACCCCAACGGAACGGCGGTGTCCGATGGCGAGGAGTGGGGCGCCAACGGGCACTACTTCGACGGCGCCTCGCGCGGCACGCACCGCCGCAGCATGTTCATCCGCCGACCCTTCGACTGGCGCGAGGACGCCCCGCCGCTCACCGTGATCGAGGACACGGTCGTCTACGAGCTGCACGTGCGCGGGTTCACCATCCACCCGTCGGCGCTGACCGCCGAGCCGGGCACGTTCGCGGGGCTGATCGAAAAGATCCCGTACCTGGAGCAGCTGGGGGTGACGGCGGTCGAGCTGCTGCCGGTCTTCGAGTTCGACGAGGACGACTGCCCGTTCTCGCACCCGGAGACGGGGCGGAAGCTGCGGAACTTCTGGGGCTACAACAGCATCGCCTTCGCCGCCCCCAAGGCCGCCTACGCCGCGCGCGGCAGGCAGCACGACCAGACCACCGAGTTCCGCGAGATGGTGCGCGCCTTCCACGACCGCGGCATCGAAGTCATCCTCGACGTCGTCTTCAACCACACCGGCGAAGGGGACGACCGCGGCCGCACCTACTCGTTCCGCGGCCTCGACAACGAGCTTTATTATCTGCTCGGCCCCGGCGGGAACTACCTCAACTTCACCGGGTGCGGCAACACCGTCAACTGCAACCACCCCGTCGTGCGCGGCCTGCTGCTCGACTGCCTGCGCTACTGGGTCAGCTACATGCACGTCGACGGCCTGCGCTTCGACCTCGCCTCGGTGCTCGGCCGCGACCGCAAGGGGAACATCCTGCTCGAGCCGCCCGTCGTCGAGATGATCTCGGAGGACGGCCTCCTGCAGCAGACGAAGCTGATCGCCGAGCCGTGGGACGCCGACGGCGTGTATCAAGTGGGCGCGTTCCCGTTCGGCGGGCGCTGGTCGGAGTGGAACGGCCGCTATCGCGACGACGTGCGCCGCTTCTGGCGCGGCGAGGAGGGCATGACCGGACCCCTGGCGACGCGGCTGTGCGGCAGCGCCGACCTGTACGAGGCGCCGGGCCGACTGCCGCAGCACTCGCTCAACTTCGTCACCTGCCACGACGGCTTCACCCTGCACGACCTCGTCTCCTACGACCACAAGCACAACGACGCCAACGGCGAGCAGAGCCGCGACGGCGCCAGCGAGAACTTCTCCTGGAACTGCGGCGCCGAAGGCCCGGTCAACGACCCGGAGATTCATCGCCTGCGCAAGCGCCAGGCCAAGAACCTGTTCGCCACGCTGATGCTGTCGCAGGGGGTGCCGATGATGCTGGGCGGCGACGAGTTCCTGCGCACGCAGAAGGGGAACAACAACGCCTGGTGCCAGGACAACGAGATCAGCTGGGTCGACTGGGCGCTGAAGGACCGGCACGCCGACTTCTTTCGTTTCGCTCAAGGCATGATCGCGCTGCGGCGCCGGCACCCGGCGCTGCGGCGCAAGATCTTCTTCCGGGGCAGCGGCCCGCAGGGGGACCAGCGGCCCGACATCCTCTGGCACGGCGTCGAGCCGTTCCAGCCCGACTTCTCCGCAGGCAGCCGCACGCTGGCGCTGAGCCTGGACGGCCAGCAGACGGGCCGCGAGCCGGACCGCGACATCTACCTCGCGTGCAACGCCTGGACCGAATCACTGAGCTTCCGGGTGCCGCGCTCGCCGAACGCGCGCCGCTGGCGCGTCGCCGTCGACACCGCCGGCATCAGCCCGAACGACCTCTACCCGCTCGACGCCGGCCCCGTCGTCGCCCCGGAGCAGCAGATTCTCGTCCAAGCGCACTCGCTGCTCGTGCTGATCGCGGAGGCGTGAGACGCCGGCCTTCGCGGACAGCGATCTCGTCATGTCCGGGCAGACCGCAGGGCGACAAAGCTCGCCTGCCGGCGGGACGCAGGGCGCGGCCCGGATGCCGATAAGGCGAGAATCAACGTCTTTTTTGGGGAGTAAGCAGCTCTCGGTGAGTGACCTTGTCGCCGTACCGTGCGCATTCGCTGACAAGCTTGGTGATCCGGCCCCCTTCTTGAACGACCTTGTAGACCGAAACATGGAGCGAAGCGTTGACATATTCGTCGTCCCTGCCCTTCGATACCACGCTCGCCACGGTGAAGGTGTCGCCTTTCTCGTTCAGCAACCCCACCCCGACCCAGTGCGAGCCGTCGGCAAGATCCCATCGCACCTTGTAAACATCCTCGTGCTTGGTGATCCGCACATTTCTCATGCCCGCGTAGGTGCTGGCGTAGTCGCCGATGATCGTGGCGAAACACAACGCAGGGAACAAAGCGACTCCAACAATGCCCGCAAGAAACCGCGTTGGCCTGCTCATTGTCTTTCCTCCGAAAAAGAATCGGTCCACACATCGATTCGAGGTCACAGCTTTTCGACGACAGCCGAAGGAGCTACAACCACAGCCTTCGCTGGGTCATTGAAGAAGGCACGCCGGGCGAACAACGTCAGGTGAAAAAACAGAAATCGCCAGGAATTCCCGAAGGCATTCCTGGCGACGACTTGGGTTCATCGACGGACGTTGGCTTGGCCGAAGCGCGGGCGGCGGTTCGGCAGCTAGCGGCGGTTCTGGTGCACGAACCACACGAAGTCGGCGATGGCGGCGGCGTTGCCCGCGTTTGGATTCCGCTGGTTGACCAGGGTGATCAGGCGGGACTTCGCCTGCTGCTGGTCCTGCGTGAACAGCCCCAGGCGCCCGTCGGCCGCGTCGGAAATGAGAAGCTGGATATCCGCCTTCTGGCCCCCGGTCAGGCCGGGAAACAGGTCGTCGAGTGTGCTTCGAATCAGGCCGTCGCGAATACCCAAGACTGCTGCGGCCGCAAGTTGTTGAGCAAAGGTCGAGTTCGGGTTGTCCAATATCTGTTTCGCAGCGCGATGTGTCACGGAGGCGATGGCGATCTTGATCGCGGCGGAGGTCGTTCGCTCCCGAGACGGACCGGAGTTGCCGCCGAGGTCCGGCATTTGCACGCCTGGGCCGGCCAGCGGCGGAAGCGGAAAATCGGGAATCTCGGGCTGCTCGCCCAGGTGCGCTCGCAGATTCGTCGGGGTGAAGGAAATGTCGAAGTAGCCGCTCGGATCCGTCCGATTCAGCGCGGCGGTCCATTGGCTTGACCGCCCCGGAGTGTTCACGGTGTAGTCGTAGCGTTTCGCGAACACCTTGGAGTTGTTCACATCGACGAGCCAAAGATACTGCCCGGCAGGCACGACCATCGACAGATTCATCGGTTGGTACGTCCCGAAGTCGTTTTCGATGCTCCGAAAGTGGACCGTGAGAGAGGTGTTCGTGTTGTTCCGAATGGCGATCGGCGCCGACTTTGCGCCGGCGGACTGAGCCAAGGTGAAATCGGCACGTCCAAGGACAAGAGCAACGAACAGGATGCACGACGCGAGGGACCGACACATGGTCCGAGTTGCGAATGAAGCGAGCTGCATGGCGACCTCCCCATGAATGAGCGCTGTTCCCGACGACCAGCGCTTCTATGGAACAAGGCAAGCCGCATGGATTTCGTCAGGCGAAAAAGCGATAAACGTGAAGAATCGGCTCATTCCACGCTGGGCAGTCCGTCCCCAGAGGACTTGGCCATCGGGAGCAGTGACGAGCAGGTTGCGGAATCGCGCCGAGGTTTCGCGCGTGAACAAGCCCACCATCCCCTCGCGATGATGCGGTGCGGCGAGGTCCGAGAATACGACCTCGCCATCCAAGTATCCCCAGAGCCGGGCGCCTCGCAGCTTGATGGTGGACTGGTGCCATCGATCGGGACACACCAGATGATCTCGGACGCCGAGCCGGCCGATCAGCTTGAAGTTCATCGCCGTGTCGATCATGTGATGTTGGTTGTTGTCAGCGCCGAGCACCCACTTGTAGGCGGTCCCGGGCCCCTTGGCGCGGAACAGCGCCCCGGCGGTCGGCTTGCCGGCCTTCGCCAGGTAGTCGAAGGAGAAATCGTAGTCACGCCAGGTCGGATCGCCGAAAAGCACGGTTGCGTACGCTGTGGACGCATTCCGCTGCACAAGCTGCTCGCCTTCGGTGCGCCATTGTCCGCCAGAGGTTTGCTTGCTGGGCATGATCGCGGGGGGCGGCGGCGTGCCGTGCTCCTTGATCTCAAGCTTGCGGATCTTGAACAGGCCCGGCGTCGGGATGGCCAGCATCACATGCCCGCAGGTGAACTGGCGGTTGACGATGTCGACGGCCCTTTTGCCGTTCACATCAATCGTGAGCCGATCGCCCTGGCAAGTGATTTCAAGGGGAACCCATTCGCCGGCTTTGTGGAGCGACTTGGTCACCGACTTGAAGCCCGGCAGAGCGCCCGTGCGTTCCGGGTAGCCCGTCTTCTCCGCACAGAGCACCATGCCGTAGTAGTTGGCCGCAGAGTGGCTGTCCGGCATGCGCGGCGCCCGGAAGCCGAGGTTCGCCACGGTCTCGGGAGCGAGCCAGACTTCCGCCCGGAGCGTGAAGTCGCGATAGTCGCCGATTTTCGAGAACAGCTCCGAGGCTTTGCCGCGCGAGACCAAACTCCCTTCGACCTTCTCCCACCCGGACATTCCGCCATCGAGCGAACGCATTTCGTCCCCGTCGAGCAACGACACGAAGCGATTCGACACGATCTTCCGCGCCGGTGCGGCGGGAGGCAGCCGTTTCACTTCGATCTTCTCGATGGTCGCGGTGGTTCCCGGACAGACGTTGCGCAGCGAGATGTAGCCGGTGCGGAACCAGTCGTGCTTTCGCTCGCCGATCTTGCGGCCGTTGACATGCGACTCCATCTTTGAGCCGCGGAAGATCAGTTCCGTCGTGACCCATTCGTCCGGGAGATGCGATTCCTCGGCGGTCATGATCCAGCGGTGGACACTGCCGGTCTGCTGCGGGTCGGTGCGGTCGAACCCGATGTTGAGACGGTAGCAGTTTTGGGGCAGCCTGGGCGTCATGTCGCCGCGCACGACGACGTGCAGCATGCACCCTTTCGAGACTTTGGCCTTGATGCGAAGGTGGAAGTCGGCGAACTCGTCCAGGGTGTAGTAGAGCATCTCATGCGAGTGGGCGCCGACCATGCACCCGTTGTCCACGCGCCAGCCGTTCGTCTTCCCGTCGTAGGTCTCCCAGCCCTTGAGCGTCTTGCCGTCGAAGAGCGGCGTGAAATCCGTCTTGGGCACGCGCTTCACGGTGACAATGACCGTGGCTCCGCGCTTCAGCGTGAACGGCTGATCCTTCGGAGGTTGGATTTCAAGCCCGTCGGGGTTGCCGTCGAGGCGAATCGTGTAGGTTCCCGTGTTCAGCCGCCACGTTTGTTGGCTCTTGGGGTCGATGATGCGAACGGATTTCCCCTGCTGTTCGACAACGACCTTCACATTGTCGTCTTCCGTTCGGATCTCGACGACGCCGTAGTCGGTGACGACATGCACGACTCCCGCGAGCAAGGCGGAGAAGGCCAGCAGCGCAATCGCGACCAGAAACCTTCTCTTCCTGGGCGACGCTCCGCTTGGCGGGAGCGGTTGGCGAGTCGGGGGCTTTTGGAACTCGGCCCGTCGCGTTGCTGCGTGTCGTGAACTCTCCGTCTCGCGGTCAGCGACGGACTCGGCAGGCGAGCGGCTCGGCGGCGGAGCGCAGAAGGTCGCCGCAGGGTCCCCTTGGTGGCCGAGGAAGGGCGCCAACGCTTCGACGAGGTCGCGCGGCTGCTGGAAGCGGTCGCGCGGGTCGTCCGCCAGCATCTTGTCGAGGATCCGCGAAAGTTCGGGCGGGACGTCGGGCCGAAGGTCGTGCATGGGCGATCGGCGGTTCTGCACCTGCGATTGGATCACGCCGTACACGTCGTCTCCGGGGAAAGGGGGATTGCCGGTCAACAGGAAATGGAAGGCGCCCCCCAGGCTGTAAATATCGGAGCGGATGTCGGCGCTGCCGGCATGTCGCACGCGTTCCGGCGCGAGGTACGCCGGGGTGCCGACGACCTGGCCCGTCCTGGTCAGCGCGGCGTCGTCCTTCGCATCGGTCCGCACCGCTTTGGCCAAGCCGAAATCGAGGAGCTTCACCACGGGTTTTCCATCCTGTTCGCACAGGAAGAGATTTTGCGGCTTGATGTCGCGATGAACGAGGCTTCGTTCCCAAGCGTACTGCAGGCCGGTCGCCGCCTGTGAAACGCACCACGCCGCCTGGCTCGCCGACATCGGCCCGTGCTCGCGCACCCGTTTCGCGAGATCGTTTCCGTGCAGGTAATCCATCACCAGCAGCAGGCCGTCGTCCGTCGGCTCGGCGTGCTGGAAGGCGACGATGTTCGGATGGTGGAGCGTGCCCAGGGTTTCGATCTCTTTCTGAAATCGAACCTGGCCGTCGTTGCGTCCGATCGACGGGCCGCCCTGGACGATCTTGATCGCCACCCGTCGATCGCGGATCAGGCGGTGACGAGCGAGATAGACGACGCCCATGCCCCCTTTCCCCAGCACGCCCAGGACCTCGAACGTGGGATGCTGGCGAAGGATTCTCGGCAGGCTCGCGGGGTCGATTGCGCAGGGGGCTTCGGCTGTCGCCAAGACCCGCTCGGCCTGAAGCGCAGCCTGGCTGCCCGATCGACGAACAGCGCGCTCCAGATGGTCCGGCGGCATCGCGTCGAGCCGGTCGTTGCATGGATCGCACGCGTCCAGGTGCGCCACCATGGCCGCGATCCGGATTTCATCGCGCACCTGGCCGCGACCGTACCCGCGCAACTCCTCGTCGGAAGGGCAGTTGTCATCTGTGCTCACCGTCGGCGCCCCTCGGTCGGAAATGGTCCCGTATGGCAGTAGGCGGCGGAGTCCCCAAACGTCATGCGAAAAGGTCGTCGACTTCCTCGTCTTCGAACATCGTCTTCGCTTCTTCTCGAAGTCGTTTCAAAACACGATGCTTGGCTTCGCGCACGGTGCTCTGCGCCACGCCCAGGTCTTTGGCCACGTCGACGGCCTTTTCGCCATTGCGGGTGATTCGCAGGAAAATGGCCCAGGTCCTCTCGTCAAAATCGGGTTTCGCGCGGGTCAGAAGTTCGGTCAACACAAGGTCCTTGAGCTCGATGTCGCTCTGCCGCGAATGTTCGTTGCGGGGATCGGCGTGCTCGTTCAGCTTCCGTTCCTGTTCGTCGCCCCATCCCGAGTGCGCGTGCCTTCGCTTCTCGTTCCGGTAGTCGCGGACGCGGTTATGGGCGACTACCCTGAGATAAGTCCGGAACGAACCCAAGCGCTGGCGATCGAATCCCTGGATGATCTCGAACAGTTTGGACATGCAGTCGTTGACGAGTTGCGGAACCTCCTGCGGCGGCGCGCCGAACTTGACGATCCAGAAGGCGACGAACGGCCGATACCGATCGTACGCGTCCTTCCAGGCGATGCTGTCAGGCGCGACGTTCTGCAGCTTCTGAAGCAAAGTCAAAGATGTGGTGTCCATGTTCGGTCGGCACCTGGCGAACGGGACGAGGAAAATCGACACGGCGAACCGCGTTGAATTCTCCCTGCCGAACTCGGCGCACGCCAGCATTTTTCAAGAATGATTGGCAACCAGTCAGCCGGGCCGGTCGACCAGAAGGACAAAAAGCCCGAAGTGCCGCTCCGCGATGCAAGGAATCCCGTCGCTGGCGACGAGACGCAATCGTCACCCAGCCCGCCACGGAGCTGCTGCCAACGCGCTGGCGCACCCCCAGCCTTTTCAACGAAGCCACGGTTTCAAGTTTAACTCGACGCAACGAATGGACGGAAACGAGAAGTGGCGAATACCCCCGACAGGATTTGAACCTGTGACCCTCGGTTTAGGAAACCGATGCTCTATCCCCTGAGCTACGGGGGCGTGTGACCACTTCATTCTATGGCGACGCGGCGGCCCTCGCCATAGCATCCCGGAGGACGACGCGCCGCGCCGTCCTCCGGTTCGCGCGGCTACGAACGGCAGGCGGCGTGCTTCAGCGGCAGCCATTGGCCGCCGCCGGCGCTGCTGGCCACGCTCTGCGTGATGAAGTTCATGCCGTCGACGCCGTCGTACACGTTCGGGTAGACGGTGTTCACCTTCTCGAACGTGTCGCCAGTCGCGCGCTGGACCATCGCGTCGTAGGCGGCGGTGTAGATGTTGGCGAACGCTTCGAGGAACGCCTCGGGGTGGCCCGACGGCGTGCGCGTCGCCGCTCCCGCTGCGGCGCCGAGGTACGGGCCGCCGCCACGGGTGTAGAGCTGGTGCGGCTTGCCGTTGACGCGGTACAGGAGCTTGTTCGGCTCCTCCTGGTGCCATTCGAGAGAGCCTTTGGTGCCGTCGATCTCGACCCACAGGTCATACTCGCGGCCGTGCGAGATCTGCGACGCGGTGACCGTGCCGAGCGCGCCGTTGGTGTACTTGATGAATGCAGCGCCGTAGTCGTCGAGCTTGCGGCCCTCGGCGAAGATCTTCAGCGTGCAGGAGATCTGGTCGGGGAGCAGCCCGGAGACGAAGCGGCCGAGGTTGTAGGCGTGCGTGGCGATGTCGCCGAAGCATCCCGCCGCGCCGGACTTCGCCGGGTCGGTGCGCCAGGCGGCTTGCTTCTGGCTGTCGGCTTCGAGGCGGGTGCGCAGCCAGCCCTGGATGTAGAACGCACGGACGGCGTTGATCTCGCCCAGCTCGCCCGACATCACCATCTCGCGCGCTTGTCGAACGAGAGGGTAGCCGGTGTAGTTGTGGGTGACGGCGAAGACGACGCCCGACTTCTCGACGACCTTGGCCAGCTCCTCCGCCTGGGCGAGATCGAAGGTGAGCGGCTTGTCGCACATCACGTTGAAGCCGGCCTCGGCGAACGCCTTGGCGATGGCGAAGTGGGTGTGGTTGGGGGTGGCGACCGAGACGAAGTCGACGCGCTCGCCGGGGGGCAGCTTCAGCTCGGCGGCGATCATGTCGGTGTAGGAGCCGTAGGCGCGCTCGGGCTTGATGTCGTAGTCGGAGGCGGAGGCCTTGGCGCGTTCGGGGTCGCTGGAGAGGGCGCCGGCCACGAGGGCGGCGCGGTTGTCGAGGACGGCGGCGATGGAGTGGACGCGGCCGATGAAGGCGCCCTGCCCCCCGCCGACCAGCCCCATGCGCAGCTTGCGATTCAGTGTCCCGTTCGTCGGCATGTCGATGCTCCCAGATGCGTGCGTTCGAGGGTCGTTGCTCCGGGAGATATTAAACAGGTTTCGCGCGCGGTGCAAAGGAGAAGCGCGCTACCACGCCTGGTCGATCTCCGCGAGCCGGTGGTTGCGGATCTGATGGGTGATGACCTGGGGGGAGACGTCGAAGTGCAGCGCCAGTTCGTCGACTTCGTCCTGGGACACGAAGGAGGATTCCAGGTGCATCTTCAACGATTGTGCCGGAGCGAGAAGCTCGGCGGCGAACGCGCGGTTACGTTTCTGCCGGTCGTTGTCAGTCCAGGAGATCAGCGCCGGTTCAGATCCCGTCGCCGTGAGATACTCGTGCAGGCCGCGGCTGAACGCGAAGCGGAACGCGGCACGCTGCTTCCTGGGGAAATAAAAACCCAGGTTGCCCGATGGGCTGGAGCCGACGATGCCGTCGAAAGCGAACTTGTCCCCATCAGGGAGGGGAGGGATGTCTTCCCCGCAGATGGCGCGGAGAGGCACCGGCTCTCCCCTGGCTTCCAGCCCAAGTGAACCGCGCAGCCCCGCCGCCGCTTCGTAGCCTTCCTCCAAGGGCGAGGCGCCGTCGCCACGAGTGCGGCAGACGCCCCGGTGCGCCTTCAAGGAACCGAATCGCGAACTGGGCTGCTGGACGATCTGGACGCCGCGCTGCACCGATTCCGCCTGGGAGGCGAGGCGATCGGGGCTGGCGGCGGCGAAGAAGTCCGCGAGCAGAGACTCGGGCAGTTCACTTCCGATCCTGCGGACCTCCGCTGCCGTCTCGTCAGCAAGATCGAACGGGTCCAGTCCCATCGAGCCGGCGCGGATGCAGAAGTCCTTGTCGTCCGATCCGAGGGACGTCAGCTCGGCCCATTCCTGCTGCAAAGGCGTGTCTGCGACCTTCTCCTCGACGAGTCGTCGCACTACGGCGTCGATGAAACCACGCAGCCCTTCTTCGATGTTCGCGAGCGACATCCGTTCGGATCCCTCGTCGAGGAACGTGACTCGGCACGAAGGCAGTTCACGCCGGTTCCATTGAGCCTGCACGAACGGTCCTGTTGGCGCCAGCAGCAGGTCGGGCAGCGCGAACCCCTCGCTGGCGTGCGCCAGGTTGTGCCGGTGCTGGAAAACGGCGGAGTGCTGTCGGGCAGGATCGCCGCATTCCCGGAGCAGGGGCCACCAGTGGAACACGATCCACTCCGCCAACGGATAGGCGGGGCCGTAAACACCGTCGCGGACGCTGCGGGCGGCGTGGTCCCTGACTCGCGTGACGCACGAGTCGCCGACATGGATGGTGAGGCGTGCCCAGGTCGCGCGCAGTTCAGGTCCGCGCGCCGCTTCCGCCGACTGCCATTCCGGCTCGATCAACAGACGCGTCATGCCAGCCCCTCCGGCCACTCGTCCCTGGGGATCAGCCAGCCTTTGTATTGGCCGCTGCCCAGGTGTCTCGCGATGAAAACCTCGTCGCCTTCCCGGCGCCAAACGTAGCGCGGGAAGCTTTTCTCCCAGAAGTCGCCAACTTGCCCGACGAGGATTGCTGCTTAGAGCCAGGCTTGTATTTCCGGCAGGCGTTCCGCGAAGGAGCGGTCGCAGATCGTCGCGTCGGCGCGGGGTCGTGGATGCCCCGCGAAAGACGGCGCGTCCTTGTGTTCGGGACTTCCGACATAAAGGGCTTTCGCTGCGGCAGATCCCAAATCGCCGTCCTCAGGAACAGGCCCGATTCGGTTTCGCTTCGGTGCCTTGCGTTTTCGCACAGCCTGGTTCCTTCGGTTTCGAAACAACGGACCATTCGGCGCAACTGAAAGCCGAGCAAGCGATGCGCAAAGCTCAAACGTCATTAAAGCAGGTTTTGCGCGCGGGGCAAAGGAGAAGCGCCGCAAGGAAAAACGCCCCGTTCAAAGAGAAAGCGACTGTCGCTTCTGGCTAAGAAGCTGTTTCAAAACCCGCCACAACCTGCACAAACACTCAGTTAGTGTCGAGAAAAGGCGGGAATTCGGCGAAATCTCGCTAGCGAAATCTCGCCACAGGGGTTTTGAAACAGCTTCTAAGCGATGCCGGGAAGCGTGGTCAAATCTTCCACGCGAACGGCCAGAAGCCGCCGTGGGCGAGCCATTGCTCGGATCCAGCGTTGTGAAGCAGCGACGTCCCACGAACGGATCGGGTCGCACTACCGCTCACCGCGTGCCGGCGATGCTCGCCTGGGTCGTCTCCGCCTCCAGGCGTTTGCGGCAGCGCTGGAGCAGGTCGTGGCATTCCAGGTCGTCGGGGGAGCGGTCGCACCAGCGCTGCAGGCGCCGCTGGGCGTCGCGCAGGCAGCGCTGCGACTCGGCCGGGTCGCCCAGGCGCAGCTGCAGGTCGGCCAGGCGCAGCAGCGCCACCGCGACGATGCGTTCCTGCGTGGGCGAATCGGCGCACTGCCTGACGTAGTCGCGGTAGAAGTCGGCGGCGCGCTGCAGCCGGGGGCGAGGCGCCTCGCCGACAGGGACCAGCGCGTCGACGGTGTGCATCGCGCCGAGCAGGTGGAGCTGCGTCGTCTGCCAGGCGTCGATGGCGTGGTCGCGGCTGCCGCGCAGGGCGAGCGTCTGCGCCTGCCAGTTGCGGAACAGCAGGACCGACAGCAGCAGCGTGCCGACGAACGCGACCGCGCCGACGGGATGTCGGATCGACCATTTCCAGGCACGTTCGGGCAGCCCGGTCCGGCGCGCCCGGATCGGCTCGTGCGCGAGGAAGCGCTGCAGGTCCTCCGCGAGCGCTTCGGCGCTGTCGTAGCGCTTGCCGGGATCCTTCCGCAGGCAGGTCAGGCAGATCGTCTCCAGGTCCTTGGGCACCTTCGGCTGGAGCTGCGTCACGGGGATCGGCTCCTGCGACAGCACCAGCTGGGCCGTCTCCGCCTGCGTCGCCGCCAGGAACGGCGGGCGGCCGGTCAGCATCTCGTAGAGGATCGCGCCCAGCGCGTAGACGTCGGCTTTCGGCCCGATGCTGCTCGACGAGCCGTTCGCCTGCTCCGGGGCCATGTAGCTCGGCGTGCCGAGGATCGTCCCCTGGCGGAACGGGCCTTCCTCGCCCCCGATGTGCTTGGCCAGGCCGAAGTCGGAGATCTTCGGGACGTAGGATCCCAGGTCGCGCAGGACCGCCGTGCTGACCGACTGGCCGGACTTCAGCAGCCGGCTTTCCTCCAGGTGCAGCAGGATGTTGGCCGGCTTGAGGTCGCGGTGGACGATGCCGCGCGTGTGGGCGTACTGCATGGCGCGGGCGATTTCGAGGACGAACTGCGCACTGGGCCTGGCCGGCTGCGGGTTGCTGCCCAGGAACTGCGACAGGCTGCCGGCGTTGGCGAACTCGAGCGAGCAGTAGGGCAGCCCGTTCTGGTGGCCGACCTCGTAGATCTGCACGATGTTGGGGTGCTGCAGGCGGGCGACCGCTTCGGCTTCCTTCTGGAAGCGGGCGCGGTCGAGGGGCCGGGCGTGGCGCCCGGTGAGGATCATCTTGAGGGCGACCTGGCGTTTGAGCGAGATTTGGCGGGCGCGGAAGACGATGCCCATGCCGCCGCGTCCAAGGATGCCGAGCAGCTCGTAGCCGGGGATCTCCTCGATGTCGCTGGGCTGGATGGGCGCCGCCGCCGCCGCGCCGTCGAACGACGCGAAGCTGAGCAGCATGGCGGCGGAGCTGGGCGGACGGGGCGGATCCTTGAGGAGATCCATCGGGTTGCCCGGGATCGTCGGGGCCTCGTCCTCGGGGTGCAGCCGCGTGCCGCACGTCGGGCAGAAGAGCGCCGCCGGGTGCTGGCCCACCTGCTCCTCTTCAAAGGCCCACAAGTGGCCTTGCAGGCAAAGGAATCGATGGATCATGAAGGCACTCGCCGAGGGACGCGATCAACGCTGCCAGAATGTAGGCCAGGATCGGCCCCCAGGCAAACCGCATGCAGGCCGGCGCGGCTTGACGGTTCGCGCCTGCGTGACCCGACGGAATCGAAATCGCATGATCCGCGCCATGACTTGGCTGAAAGACGCGGTTCACACCATTCTCTAAGAAGCTGTTCCAATAACTTCGCGAATCGCAAATTCTTTGCAACGGCGAGCGGCGCGGCGTAAGCCCGCCGTGAAAAACCGCGACGCTGCGTGGAGTTTGCAACGACAAGAGTGCCATTTGCACGAACGATCCTTTTCACGGCGGGCTTGCGCCGCGCCGCTCACCTTATGACGCTGGAGACTATTTCCGGCACAGGAGGTTTTGAAACAGTTTCTAAACGGGGACACCCCTTCCCTGCCCTGCGCACCTACCGCCCCAGCGCCGCGTCGATGAAGCGGTACGACGCCTCGCGCATCTCCGGCGAGAAGACGTGCCCGCAGTCGGGATGCTCGATGCGCAATTTGGCGTCGGCCTTGTGGAGCCGGTACACTTCCGCCGCGGACTTCGCGACCCGGGCGGCGCTTTCCCAGCCGAAATTCGTGTCCCCCTTCGGGGCGACGATGATGACGCTGCGCGGGGCGATCGCCGCCACGATCTCGTGGAAGTCGAAAGGCAGCTCGTCGAGCTTCGGCTGGTACGCCCACAGCTTCGGCATGTAGCGGTCGCTGGTCCAGCCCTTGATCTGCCCCTTCATGTAGTCGCGGTACGAGTCCAGCCCGCAGCACGTCGCCACGACCTGGACGCGGTCGTCGAAGGCGGCGGTGAAGACGCTGTTGTGCCCGCCGAGCGAATGCCCGATGGCGGCGTGGCGGCCCTTCTGCACGAACGGCAGCGAATCGAGCACGTCGAGGGCGCGGCGGTTGTCCCAGATCGCCTTCATCGTGCCGCTCTGGTAGCCGAGCTTGGCGAGATCGGGGTTGTAGTCGGACAGGAGCGGGTACGGCGGCGCGATGACGACGTAGCCCCGTTTCGCGAGTTCGACGCCATACTCCGCGTCCGGGTACGCCGCCAAACCGACCGTGACGCGGAAGCCCTTGCCATGCGTCGGATGCAAGGAGAGAACGCCCGGCGCCGGCTTCCCCCCCGCGAGCAGCTTCTTCGGGACCAGCAGGTACGCCGGCACGCGCGTCCCCGGCTCGCTCTGGTAGCGGATCAGCCGCCGCACATAGTCGCCACAGTCGACCTCATCGTCGATGACGACATTGAGATCGCAGCGCGCTTCCGTGCCCGGCATCGCCCCCATGACCGACTGCATCGCTTGCAGGATCGCGGCGCGGCGCAGCTTCCATTCGTCCATCGTCTTGACCGGCTGCACCTTCCCCGCCGGGTCGAGATGGAACAGCAGCTGGTCGCGCTGCAGCTTCTCCTGCGCCGCCACCAACGAAGGCAGCGCCGCGATCCCCAGCAGAACCACGCAAAACATCCGCCTGGACATGCCCGTCCCCTTCTCGCGATGGATGGTTGATTCGACTCGTGGAACTGCACGTCGTCCCTGAACCTGCTTTCGGTCCACGGGTCGCCGCGCAGGCTGGCGGCATCGGTAGACCCACGAACCCGGAGCGCAAGCGACGGGATGCCTTGACGGCACGCGGAGTCAGAATTTTCCGCCTGCATGGTTCGCTGCGATCCCATCGCTTGCGCTCCGGGTTTGTGGGGTCTGGCAAACAACTATGTTTCGAAGTAGCTCCAGAGGGTGAGCAGCAGGATCACCGAGACAATCATGCCGAGGGCGAGCAGGCCGATCCAGTCGGTCTTGCCGCAGTCGAGGCACTGGCCTTTCTTGCTTGCGTGGTCGGCGCAGCAGGGCTGGCCGCATTTCGGGCAGCGGTTGCGGCACAGGCCCTTGCACTCGTAGCAGGCGGGGGGCTTGTAGGCCTCGGCTTCCTGCGGGCGCCACCAGCCGGGCTTCTGCATCTTGCCGACCGGATGCTCGGTGATGCGGTCGGGGCGCGGGTCGCCGGCGGCGATGCCGGTCTCGCAGCGCTGGCAGTTCTCCTTGCCGTGCTGGGCGCAGACCAGCTCGCCGCAGTTGAAGCAGCGGGACACCGCCTCGTCGCCGCACAGGTAGCAGCTCATGGTTGGCTACTTCTCATCGAGGAGCCGTTCGACCAGCAGGTCGAGGGCGCGGTAGTCGACGCCTTCCTGGTCGTCGCCGCCGAAGCGGGTCCACTTGCCGCGCCGGTCGAAGACGTAGATGCACGGGGCGGCGGAGAAGCGGAACTTCTCGCTCCAGAAGCCGAAATCGTGGTCGAGGACCAGGTTCACGCTCTGGTTCGCCTTGATGCGGGCCAAAAACTTCCCTGCTTCCTCCTTCACCTTCGCCACGCTGTTGTCGTGGAACGTGTCGACGGCGACCGTGACTGTCACGAGGCCCTTGCCGGCCCCCTGTGATTGCATCTGAACCAGATGCGGCAAGGATTTCGACTTGCAGGGCAGTCAGTCGATCCCCCAGAAGTCGACGACGATGACTTTGCCCTTGTTCTTCGCGACCACGTCCTTGAGGCCGTCGTATTTGACGACCTTCGCCTCGCCCGTTTTGTCCTGGGCATGGAGGGCGGACGACAGCAGCAAGCCCGCGAGGACCAGGCAGCCAGCGGTTGCGGTTTTCATGGAGACTCCCGTTGCATGAGGGTTGAAGTTGAGGCGAACGGCC
>JAYSSW010000684.1:0-7414 GCA_043720335.1 Planctomycetia bacterium | reverse complement strand
GCAAGTCATTGAAGGGCCGCCGCACGCCCAGGTGATCGTTCTCAAGGGCACCGGCCTCGCGCCCGGCGTCAACGGCTTGACCGTGAACGAGCAGCTATTGTAGACATCGGCCTGGTGGGTCTTCTGGAAGTTGAACATCATGTTGAGGCCCTGGATCTTGTCCTCCAGGTTCTTGACGGCGAAGAAGGCCCAGGCCGGCTCGCCGACCTGCAGCGACCGCTTCGGCATGTGCGTCGCGAGAGCCAGGCCACCAAGTGGCTGTCCGTACTCCAGCGCCGCCAGTTGGTCGCGCGTGACGAAGCCGTTCCTGCCGAACTCGGCAGGCTCCTGCGCGGAAAGCGGCGAGCTGGCGATGAGCAGCACGATCAACAGTCGTTTCCGCATGGGGCACCGCGTCTTGAAGGAGGTGGTTCGGCAAGCGATCTGTGAACTGTACCACGGCAGTCACCCATCTGCCAGCCCGCAGGGTGTGCCACGCGTTTTCGCATCCCCGTCCCGCCCAGTCTCGTAGACTGACGTTGCCGATTTTCGCGGGAGGGCGCGAGCCTTCCCCTAGCCTGGCTTGTTCGCGAAAAGGAACCAGCGATGGACCACAAAGAGCAGCACCACGAGAAGCACCAGCACGACCGCGAGGAAAAGAAGAAGGAGCAGAAGGAGCACGAGAAGAAGTCGGAGAAGGAAGGCGGCGGCCCCGCGATCCACCCGGCCTGGTTCTGGGCGATTGGCGTCGGCGCCGTGCTGGTCGCCGTCCTGGTCTGGACGTTCGCCTGGTCATGATCCGGACATTCGACTGGTAGTCGAACTCTCGAACCCCATGGGAGGAACCTCCGTGATCGAGCAGATTCCGCTGAACTCCGACAAGGTCCTGGGCTTCAAGCTGTCCGGGAAGCTGCACGACGTGGACTACAACACGTTCGCGCCGCTGATCGACGCCGCCATCGCCAAGGGGGGCAAGGTGCGGCTGCTGGCCCAGTTCCACGACTTCAAGGGCTGGGACATGCACGCCCTTTGGGACGACATCAAGTTCTCCACCACCCACTGCACGAAGATCGAGCGGATCGCCCTCGTCGGCGAGACGGCGTGGGAGAAGTGGATGGGCGCCGTGTGCAAGCCGTTCACGCTCGCCAAGATCCGCTATTTCAAGGCGAGCAAACTCGCCGCCGCCGAGGCGTGGCTCTCGGAAGCGTGAACGGTCAAGGTTGGGTGACAAGCATCCAAGCTGCTCCCCTGGAGAACGGTCGGCGGCGACCGCGAAGCGGAGCCTCGCTCTTGCGCCATCGACTGCGCCGTCCTCATAGCGGTGAAACATGAATTCCGCTCCCCCAGGGGCCAACCTGTTCCTTTTCGGCCGCAAGCAGGACCTCGCCTTCGAGAAGCCGGTCGGCGACAATCCGCGCAAACGGCACCATGTGCGCTTCTGGCTGGCGCCGAAGAAGAGCGACGACGGCAGGCCGATCTGGGTCGGCTCCGCGACCTGCGACGACCGCGTCGGCTTCAGCCACACGACCGGGCAGATCACGCACCACATCGGCCCCGACATCGACCAGGAGCGCGACCACCTCATCGCCGACCTCCGCGCCGCCGGCGGCGTGGCCGACTCGTACTACGTCGACAACTTCCAGAAGAACCGCGAGGGCAGGAACGGCGGCGGCGACCCCTGGCGCACCGACGGCCGCCTCGAAGTCGGCGTTCCCAAGAGCGCCGCTCCATGAATCGCGGCGGGACAGATCGCGGCGGGATTTTGGCTGAGGAACAAGTCCGATGACCAGCGACACCGACGCGAATCCAACAAGCAAGCTCACATGGACCGTCGGCGGGCGGCGCATGCGCGGCGTGCTGATCGTGGCGATGGGCTGCCTCGCGATGGCGTCGCCGCTGTTCGCCGGGCCGCTGGCGGTGACGGTCGTCGGGCTGCTCGTCATCGCGTGCGGTTTGCTGGAGCTGCTCGACACGTTCCGCTTCCCGGACGAGGCGGGCCAGCGGTCCGCCTACACCAGCGGCGTGCTGTCGATCGGCGTCGGCGTCGTCGCGCTCAACATGCCGAAGCTCGTTCTCGGCGGCCTGGAACTCATCTTCGCCGGATCGTTCCTGCTCGACGCCGTCAGCAAGGCGTCCGCCGCGTGGAAGGCGTGGCTTGCGAAGACCGCGTGGCGCAGCACCTTGCTCGCCGCCGTCGTCAACGCGGCGCTGGGCGTCGTGCTGCTGACCGGCTGGCCGATCTCCGGCATGATGGTGGTCGAGATGCTGGTCGGCGTCCACATGCTTGCGTCGGGCTGGGGCATGATGCTGGGCCGGCCGCCTGTTACGCCGGAGCCGCCCGACCCCGCGCTGCATCCCGACTATGGCCTGCACCTGCCCGCCCACGCCGAGTTCGCCCGGCTCGACGCATCGCTGAAGGTCGAGGAGGACAACCGCCGGATCGTCGATCTGTATTGGTGTGGCACGTTCGTCGGGTTGTTCTTCGCGATCCACCTGGGCCGCATGAACCTCGATTGGAACCTCGTCGGCTTCATCTCGCCGCTCGTCGCGGTGATGGGCGACCTGCTCACCGCGCTGGTGATCGCCTTTGGGCTGATCCTCCCATGCCGCCTCACCTGGCGCCGCTTCACCCGGCCCCTGGAACGGCGCGGCTGGAAACGGCGGCTCACGCGCATCGACCAGGGCCAGAAAACCGGGCTGGTCGGCTGGCTGTCGCAGGCGTGGCTGATGCACCGGCTGCGCTTCGCGCGCCGCTTCGCCCAGCTCCGCCGCTCGCCGTGGGCCGCCGTTCGCTGGGGCATGCAGGTCGGCCTCCCCGCGACCGCCGTCCTCATCGCCATCACGCCGATGTGGGGCATCAGCTGGTTCTTCAACAGCGAGAGCTGGGCGACCGGCGTCTGGGACCGCTGGGCCGAGGTCCGCACCGACACCTGGCGCGAGAACATGATCGCGGCTGTGCAGGCCGAGTACCGCGACAAGGCGATCCCCGCCGAACGCCTGTTCCAGATCGAGCCGGCCGGCGTCGCGGGGAGCGACGATTTCACCTTCCTCGTGCTGGGCGACACCGGCGAAGGGGGCGGCGCCCAGCACGCCCTGCGCGACCAGTACCTGTTCCTTGGCAAGCGGCCCGACGTGAAGTTCGCCGTCATCTCCTCCGACGTGATCTACCCCGCCGGCGCCATGCGCGACTACGAGCCGAAGTTCTATCTCCCCTTCAAGGGCTTCACCAAGCCGATCTACGCCATCCCTGGCAACCACGACTGGTACGACGCCCTGGAGGGCTTCGCCGCCAACTTCCTGGAAAAAGACGCCGCCCGCGCGACCATGCGTTCGCGCGTCGACACCGACGGCCGACTCACCACCACGACCGAAGGCCGCATCGACCGCTACATCGCGGAAGCGGCCCGGCTGCGCAAGGAGTTCGGCGTCAGCACCGGCTGGCAGCGCGGCCCCTTCTTCGAGCTGCAGACCGACCGCTTCGCCCTCATCGCCGTCGACACCGGCGTGCTGAAGACCGTCGACAACGCCCAGTGGGACTGGCTGAAAGCCGCCCTCGCACGGGCCAAGGGGAAGTCGGTCCTGGCGATCCTGGGGCACCCGCTTTACGTCGGCGGCCGCTACAAGGGGGGCGACGCCCTGGCCAGCGCCGGCGAGCTGATCGGCGGCCCGCACGTCGAGCCGTTCGTCGCCATCCATCGCTTGTTGAAGGAGCACCAGGTCGACATCGTGATGGCCGGCGACACGCACTACTTCGAGCACTACCTGGAGAAGTACGACACCCCCGACGGCCCGCGCACGATGCAGCATTTCGTCAACGGCGGCGGCGGGGCGTACATCAGCATCGGCACCCCGCTCGACTGGCCGCGCAAGCCAGCCGTCCCGGACTGCGCGTTCTTCCCGCGCACGGAGGAGGTGGTCGCCAAGCTGGACCGCGACACGCCGCTGTGGAAGATGCCGATCTGGCTGTGGGCGAAGCACCTGCGCGCGTGGCCTGCGACGGTGGAGACGACCGCCGCCGCGTTCGACTACAGCCGGGCGCCGTTCTTCCAGAGCTTCGTGGAGGTCCGCGTCGAAGGGACGTCGAACCGCGTGCGGCTGATCCCGCACAGCGCCAACGGTCCCCTCCGCTGGCGCGACCTGCAAACCTTCGGCGCCATCATGCCGGACGACAAGACCGGCGACGACTTCGTCGAGCATGTGCTGCCGCTGCCGAAGGGGCGGTGAGGGGCGAGCAAACTTGCCATGAAAACCATAGCGTGAAGAAATCGCGGTTTATGTCTCTTCCTTTGTTTCCGGCAGAGGCTCCATTAGAAAGTCATAGATCTTCTCCGCAGCTTCGCGCTGCTCGGGATTGATGCGTTTGAGCGAGCCACGATCCCGCTTGCCCGCCGCGACCAGCGCTTCCGTGAGCGGCCGCCATGCTTCGCTGCGGTCCGTCCCTTTGAGCAGTTGGACCGCCAGATCGACGTGGTCCTGTCGCAACAATTCTCGGAAGTAGTACAGAAGTCCGGTAAGTTCCAATTGACTTGGCTCAGGTTGCAGCGCCGCTAGAAAAGGCTCGATCCATACCAAGCTCTCATCGATCTTTCCTTGCGACGCCAAAATGCACGCAAGCGTGTGGCAGCGTTCCGGAATCGGCTCCAAAACACATGCTTGCCGTGCATAGGACTCAGCATTGGTTTTGTTGACATTCCACATGTACCAAAACAATGCCAACAGACGGTTTGGTCCAGGAGCGTTCGGTTCAATTCCCACAGCTTCCTGAAGCAGATGTTCAGCTTCGTGATACATTTCAAGCTTAAAAGCCAACAAATTCGCCAAATAAATTCGGGGCCATGCGTCCTCTGGATTGAGTTTCGCTGCGGTGCGGAACGCTTTCTCTGCTTTCATGTATTGCTTTGTTACATCTTCGTATAGTTGCCCAAGTTCAAAGTAGAGAGTCGCCGAGTCCGGCTCCGCTTCGATGCCCTTGAGGATGAATTTTTCCTTCTCCGCGACCGTTTCCAACTCGTCCAGCCGTTTCACCCAGTCGCGGTCGATGTCGCTCAAGTCCATGTCGGCGCGGTGCTGCCGGCCAGCTTTGGCGAATTCATAAAACGCGGTGTTCCGCAGTTCGCGCTGGAGATGGCCGTCGTCCACGGCCTGGCTCAGCGCGAGGAGCCGTTTGCCGTGGCTGAGCGGTTCGCAGGCCTCGGAACGCAGCATCTTGTTGGCGAGCTTGCCACGTTCATCGGCGCTGTAGAACGCTTTGAGGAACTCCACCAGCCAGCGAAGCTGATGGCGTGAGCGACGGCTGGCGCGCATCAGGTACCAAATGTTGAAGAACCGTTCGGCGATCTGGTAGGCGACTTTCGCCTGGCCGGGGATGGACACCTCCTCGACAAGCCCCATCTTGGCGAGGCGCGAGAGCTGCGACGAAATCGCGTTCCCTTCGATGCGGGAATCCTGTTCCAGAACCTGGCGGGTGGCGGGATCCCAGTGGAGAGCGAGGGCGTCGACGACCCGCTGGGCTTGGTCGGGCAACTCCTCGAACCTCGCTTTGTAGAGCGGGGTGGCCAGGTCGAGCAGGCTTTCCAGTTCCTGGAAAACCGGCCCGTCCATCCCCTGCACCAAGAGTTGGAACAGCATGACCAGCGTGCGCGGCGCGCCCCCGGCCAGGCGGTTCAGCACTGCGAGCCGTGCGGGATCGGTTTCCAGCCAGCGCTTCACCTGCGGGGCCTGGAAGACCTCCGCCAGTTGCCGAAGCACCGCCGCGGCTTCCTCGGTGCTGCAGCCGGCCAGTTCCTGCACATGCAGGAATTCATACAGAGCCTGCCCGTAGTCCGCCGTGTCGGAGATGAACTTCACCGTGGCGGCGACCAGCACTGGCCTCTGCTCGGAACGAGACAGCCATTCCCGCAGGCGCCATTTTTCCTTGTCCGAAAGCCGGTCGAGGATGATCGAAAGATTGTCGACCAGCAGCACGAATTGGCGTTTCAGCGTCTTCGCCTGCCTTACCAGAGCGGCTTCGGTGTCCTCGACAAGCTCCGCTTCCGGCCGCCGGCGCAGTTCCTGGACCAGGGTGTCGAGCTTCTGGGCACTGACGGGATCGTTATGCTTGTCGAAGTAGTCCGCGAGGGCGTCCAGGCAGTTGAGATAGAATTCGCCAAGGCTGCCGACGTTGTACTGCTCTTCCGGGAAGGTTAGTGGCAGCAATCGTTTCGCGAGCTTGGGATCGTCCTCGATGGCGATGCCGACGCGGCGCAGTAGGGTGGTCTTGCCCATCCCGCGCGGGCCGACGATCAACTGGTGCGTCGGCCGTTTGGCGTGCAGGTCCTCGACAAGACGGTCGAGCAGACCTCGCCGTGCGGTGAAGATCGCCTTGAGGGTCTCGCGGCTCAGCTGCCGAGGATTGTAGAGGACGGCGTTGGTCAAGCCGGGGTCGCTAGTCATTGCAGAGGTGCCTCCGCCAGTATTCGCGCAGCAGCGGCGAGAGGAAGCGGTAGCGTACGCCGTCGCGAACGAGGTAGCCGTCCGCGACAAGCATGTCGAGAAGGAATCTCAAGGCTTTCGCGCGTTCATCCACGTCCGCGACCAGCCGGGCGATTGACTGGGACAAGGTGTCTTGAGAGGCCCCGTTGGGATCCCGCGCGACCGGGTCGAGAATCGCCAGGGCTTGCTTGGCGTCGGTCGGCTTCAGGTGCCTGTTGATCCGCTGCTCCCAGAACTCGAAGATCTTGCCTGTTTCGATCAGGGAGTTGATCGCCTGATCGACGCTGTCCGGCGACAGGGGCGGCTTATGGTCGCGCAGCTTGGAGAAAACGCACTGCAGGTGATACGGAATATGCCATCCCACGCGCTCCAGAACTCGCTGGACAACGTCGTTTGCCATCGAAAATGAGTGCCCTTTCGCGAGTTCGAAAAGGAACGACTCCGCAGTTTCCGCCGTGAACGGGCCGTAGTGGTCGAACGGCGAGTGCAGGTCGTTGATGGTGTCGCCGAGCGAGACCGCGCGGGTGATGGTGGGCAGGCCGATGGATCCGGTGATGAACCAGCGGTTCCGCCTTGCGGCGCGCGGGCCGATGCGCAGCTCGCGGAGCCAGTTCAGGAACTTCCTGCATCGTTCCGTGTCGCGTTCCAGCAGATGCTGCACGAACAACGACACTTCGTCGAGCAGGAACAGCCATTTGGCGCCGACGTCTTTCCCCAAGGCTTCCGTGAGGCTTTCGCCTAGTTCCGGCCAGCAGTCAGCGGCGGTTGGTTCCAGTTCCAATGAGACAGGGCCGATTCCGAACTTGCGAAATCTGCGAAACGACCGTTTCAACGGTCCGCCAGCGACTGCCTTGACAATCTTCCATCCTTGGGCGTGTTTGCCGATCTCGGTGTATTACGCCGGCTCGAAAGTACATCAATTAGCAAGTTCCGCTGGGGCGGCGTACCGCGCCCAGGGGTGGAG
>JAYSSW010000683.1:0-7415 GCA_043720335.1 Planctomycetia bacterium | reverse complement strand
CCTCCGGGGCCTTTCGGGGAGATCAACAGGAACCAGGACGATCAGGGGCAGGCGGTGCCGGGGGGGTTGGCCGAGATGATCGTCGGGCCGGGGATGGTGGCGTTCGGGTCGAACACGCCCTGGAAGTCGAGGACGTTGTAGCCGTTGAGGATGCCGACGCACGGGTTGGTCGGGTCGGTGATGCCGGCGAACGTCAGGCTGTTGTCGAGCTGGACGACGTTGTTGGCGGCTTCGGCGAGCTCGCTGACCAGGGCGAGGCGCAGGTACTGGAAGCCGTAGGCCGCCGCGAGGACGACGATCACGAAGTAGAACAGCAGTTCGCTGCTCAGAACGAAGCCCGCGTCGTCGGACCAGAACTTGCTCATCAGATTCTTCATGCGATACCACTCCGGAGGGGACACGCTTCGCCAAGCCCGATTTGTTCGGGCCGGCACGCACTGGTATGGAGGCGGAAACACTCCGCCTTCACTTGCTCAAGGCAACGGAACGCCGCAGCGCGGCAGGGCCGCGCCCTGAGGATCCAGGGCGATGGATTGCGGGGAAGGAGGAATTCGTCCGTGAAGGAGGGTCGGCGGAGCAGGAATCACTTCCATTGCTCCGGGCACAATCCGCAGGTCGGGCGTGTCCTGCTCGTGTAGTTCTTACAATTCCAATTTAGCCCATCGCATGGTCTCGGATCAATCGAATATGGCGTGTTTCAAGCCATGCGGCGCGTCGGGCGGCCCTACAATCGGCATGCCGTAAACAACCGGAATGCAGGATGCCGCAGTGGGGGCTGGGCAGTCTGCGAAAAGGCGGGAGCGACCGCTTGCAGCTGCACGGGAAGAGGCTGCGGAGGGGCCGCCGGCGCACGCCATGCAGCCAGAAGCGGCGGCTTCGGACGCAGGTTCCGAATTCGAGGCGTGCGCCGAAGCCAGGAGGCGGAGGTTCCTAAAGCGGACCTGGCGTCTTTTCCCCTCGGTCGCTCGTCGTTGGAGTGGTTAGATCGTTCGTGTTCCGCGAGGGGAGCCGCCATGCGTTTCCGCCGTGCTGCGTTGTTCGCGTTGATCGTCGTCGCGCCGCTGCATGCGCAGCAGCCGGAGGGGGCGCAGGCGAAGCCGGTGCTGGACCGCTACCTCGATCCACTGCCAAGCGGGGCGTTCGCACGGCTGGGGATCGTCACGGAACTGGGGCCGAGCTACGAGACGTTCGCCGTCTTCTCGCCCGACGGGCGCACGCTGGCGACCAGCAACGACAACGACCTGCTCCTCTGGGACGTGGCGTCGGGCCAGGTGAAGCACCGCCTGAAGCGGCACGAGTATTTCCTCAGCGACCTCGCGTTCAACCCCGCTGGCGACCAGCTCGTCAGCCTCGGCCGTTCGCTCCTGTGCGTCTGGAACGTCGCTGACGGCAGGCTGCTGCGCGAAACCAGCGTGCCGTCGATCTGGGAACGCCACGGCTTGTACGCGCTCAGCCCCGATGGCCAACATCTGCTCCAGCGTCAGCGCGCCGGCGACAAGCTCGTCTTCGACCACGAAGACCTGCGCACCGGCAGGAAGGCCACGTTCGAAGTGGACGGCCCCCCCCACGCGGCGTTCGTCTTCGACGGCAAGCGGCTCGTCGTGTCCGGCGTCGATCCGAAGGAGGGCGGCGACGTGCGCGTCTTCGACTTCGCCACACGCAAGCTGCTCGCGCAGCAGCGCAGCAAGGACCGCGTCAGCGGCGCCGCGATCTCCGCCGACGGCCGCTGGCTGGCGTTCATGACGTACCGTGACCACACGCCGGGCGAGCGGTTCAGCGAACTGAAGCTGCTCGACCTGGAAGGCAAGATCGCTCTGAAGACGTTGAGCCGAGGCGACAAGAACGAGCACTATCACGCGCTGCGGTTCTCGCCCGACAGCCGCTGGCTGGCGGCGTGCCACGGCGCGGGGAAGATCGAGGCCTGGCCGCTCGAAGGCGACATGGCGTGCAGGACGCATCCGCCGGCCGACTTCCATTGGCCTCGCTCGCTGGCGTGGTCGCGCGACAGCCGAACCGTGGTGGTCCCCGACACGGGCGGGCAGGTGTCGCTGTGGCGCCCCGCCGACGGCGCGACGCGCCGCCTCACCGACGACCACGCGTTCCGGCCGCGCCAGCTCGCCTTCTCCCCCGACAAGAAGCTGCTCGCGGCCAGCGGCGAGCAAGGCAAGCTCGCCGTCTGGGATCTCGCCACGCGCACGATCATCCTCCGCAAGACAGGCCTGGGACACGTCGACCGCCTCGCCTTCTCGCCCGACGGCAAGCTGCTGCTCGTGCAGGACTCGTCGAAGCCGGCACATCTCTTGCGCGTCCCGTCCGGCGAACCGCTCGATTCCCTCGCGCGGCTCGGCTTCCACGTCAACGGCTTCTCCCCCGACGGCGCCGCCCTCGTCGTGTCGCGCACGTCGCCTGGCAAGCTCGCGGCGGAACTCCCCATGCTCGGCATGGCCCGCGCCAAGCCGTGGACGCACCAGCAGTCGCTCGACTGGCTGCGCGACCAGGCGCTGCTGACTTGGCGCTTCGCCACCACGCCCGAACTGTCGCCGCTGCGCTGGACGCAGTTCGACGGCTCGCCGCGGATCACCGGGCCGGCGGGCTACCTCTTCGATTACGACCACGTCATGGTCGGCAACCCGTTCTCCGGCGCGGGCGCCCGGCCCGTCGTCGATGGCGTCCGACTGCTCAACTCCAACACCGCGGAAGAAATCCGCCGCTTCCAGGGCAAGCATCCCGTCCTTGAAGCCCGCTGGTTCAGCCCCGACAGCAAGGCGTTCTTCACCTCCGACTCCAAGAACAGCGACATCATCGTCCACGAGACGATCACCGGCGGCCAGCGGCTGCAGCTGAGGCGGCCCGGCACGCGCGCGCCAGGAACCGTGCGCAGCCTCGCCGCCCGCGCCGACCTGCTCGTCGCCGTCTTCGACGACGGCGTCCACCTCTGGAACCTGCACACCGGCGCCCACCTGCGCCTCCTGTGCGGGCCGCCGGCGAAGGACGCGATGATCGACGGCGTCCCCTGGCAGCAGCGCCCCGACGCGGGCCGTATCGCGCTGCTGCACGGCGCCCAGACGCACAGCCTGGCGTTTTCGCGCGACGGTCGCTGGCTGGCGGGAGGCGCGGACGGCGGGCCGGTCGTGCTGTGGGATCTTTCGACGATGCTGCCCAAGGCGCCGCCGACGATTCCGCTGCTCGACGCGAAGACGCTCGACAAACTTTGGAGCGATTTGGCCGACAGTAATGCAGCGATCGCGCATCGGGCGATGCGGACGCTGCTGGTGCATCCCGGCCCGGCGAAGCGGCTGCTGCGCGAGCGGCTGCATGTCGCCGACCGGCGCCAGCTCGTCGAGCAGTCGCTGCACGACCTCGACCACGCCGACTTCGCGCGCCGCCAGCAGGCGATGCGCACGCTCGAACAGCTCGGCGACCTCGCCCGGCCTCTGCTGCAAGCCGAGCTCGACGCCGCGCCGACCCTGGAGAAGCGGCGCCGGCTGGAACGATTGCTCCAGGACCTGGAGCGTCCGTACACTTCGAGTGGGAGTTTGCGACTCTATCGCTGCCTCGAAATATTAGAGCGTTTCGGCGGCGAAGATGTGATTCAAGTGTTCCGCGAATTTTCCTCCGGGACTCCTTTCGACCGCCTCTCCCGCGAAGCCGAAGCGGCTCGGAATCGCATGCAGGGTCGTTGATCGCGACAATTCTCGGGGAAAAAGTCGGTTTCGCGAAGAAACTGCTTGACGAAGCCCTCGTCGAGTGGCTAAGTTTGTTTCAACCTCTCCCAAGATAGCATCGCGCCTTCTCTCGTCATCACTCTCCCGGATGATTTCTTCCGGCAGTTGCTCCACGTCTCTCCCGGTTCGTCGCGCAGCGCAGGCGCGATGCTGCGCAGGTCATTCTTCGTTCCTCATCTTCTGGAAGGTGATGTCATGTCACGCTACCGAGGCCGCAGCGCGTTCACGCTCATCGAGCTGCTCGTCGTCATCGCCATCATCGCGATCCTGATCGCGCTGCTGGTCCCCGCCGTGCAGAAGGTCCGCGAGGCGGCGGCACGCACGCAGTGCATCAACAACATGAAGCAGATGGGCCTGGCCCTGCACGGCTACCACGACACCTACAAGTTCCTGCCCCCGGTCCATTGCCGCAGCGCAACCCTTGGGTCGCCTCAACCCGTTGACAACAAGACCTATTTCAGCTGGATGTCGCGCATCCTGCCCTTCATCGAGCAGGCGCCCCTCTACAACAAGATCAACTTCAACGCCTGGCCCTGGTACCAGCATCCCTACAATGAGACGCAGGTTCCGATCTACCAGTGTCCTGCGGACATCCGCTCCAGCCTTGTGCTCGCCAACGGCGGCGACCCGGTCGCCATGACCGAGTATCTCGCCGTCAACGGCGTCGACCAACTGGCCTTCAACGGCGCCATGCATGTCAACTCGAAGGTCAAGCTCGTTGGCATCACCGACGGCACCAGCAACACCTTCCTGGTCGGCGAACGACCGCCTTCGACCTCCCTCTACTACGGCTGGTGGATGGCCGGGAGCGGCGACGCTCCCTACTTCGGCGCTACGGACGTCTGCCTTGGCACGAATGAGGTGCAGTACCCCTCCACCACCCGCGACACCTTCCGCAACGGCGACCTCAACGACCCCGGCGAGGTCCACCGCTGGCACTTCTGGAGCCTGCACACCGGCGGCGCCAACTTCCTCATGGGCGACGGCTCGGCCCGCTTCATCACCTACAGCGCCACCCAGGCTTCCATGAACGCCGCCGCCACCCGCAGCGGCGGCGAAATCAACACGCTCCCGTAACCCGGAGGACACGCGATGAAGTCGCTTTTGAACTGGCTGCTGGTTTTTGCTCTGTTCGCAGCGATCTCAGGCTGCGGTGAAGAATCGCCAAAAGAAGCCGAGGGCAAAAAAGGCCGAACGCTACCCCCGAAGAAGTAGCCCGCGCCCTCGACGCACCCCAAGCCCCCGGCCAACCCGCCGGGGGCTTCTTCGTGCGCGGCACGGCGACCTCCTGGCCCAACATCATCCCCTGCGGGCGCGTCCGAGCCTGAGCACCGAGCGACCCTTGAACGCCGCGGTGCGGCGGGACCACGGAAAGGAACGAACAAGCAGAAGGCAGTTCCTTGAGAGTCGCCGGATGTCTGAGCCCGAAGCGCCAGCGAGGAAGCACACGCGACGGTCGCAAGGGAAGCGTCTCCCGTTCGACGATGCGCAGCGAGTCGCGGCTCTCGCGGCGCGAGTCGCCGTTCCCCGGGTCCACACCGTCGCGCGTGCTGCCTCGCTGGCGCTTCGGGCTCAGGCGGAGAATCGCCAAGCGAACGAAGTCAGCTCCTTGAGAAGGTGGATTTTCCCTTCGCTTGGCGCTCAGGCTCGGACCCGCCAGATTCGAACGCCGCGCCCGCAGATCTTTTCCAGTCGCGACATTGTTCGCAAAACGGCTGTTTCTCCCCGGTTCCCGCATCTCGTCCAATCGTTGCAAGCTGACGCAACTCCTGCGAAAATCCCGTTTTTTGTTAAAGTGCCCCATCGGGCCGCATTGACTGGTTCCGCGCAGCGACGTAGACTTTGGCGAGTCCTTCATGCAAGAAGACTTCCCGGCGTTGCTAGCGGCCCGAAATTCACCCCCGCGTTCGACAGGTTGCCCATGGCTTTCCTCGACCAGTCCTGGATGACGTACCGCCCCGCCGAGGGGTTCTACTCGTCGAAGGTGGAGGTGCACCGCCCCCTGCCGGTGCGGACGTTCCTCCCCTTCGGCTACGAGCCTCGCTACGCCTATCCGCTGGTGGTGTTCTTCCACGGCGAGGGGAGCAACGAGAAGCAGATCCTGCGGCTGGCCCCGCGCCTCAGCCGCCGCAACTTCATCTCGATCGGCCTGCGCGGCCCCGTGTCGCTGGGCGAAGACGTGAAGGAGAAACGCGGCTACTCGTGGGGTGGCCCGGCCCACCTCGAACTGGTCGAGGAGTACATGGTCCGCGCGGTCCAGCAGACCCGGCTGAAGTACCATGTCCACTCCGAACGCATCTACCTCGCCGGCTTCGCCGAGGGGGCGACGATGGCGTACCGCATGGCCCTGGCGTCGCCCGACAAGATCGCGGGCGTCGTGTCGCTGAACGGCTGCATGCCGCGCCACAGCCGGCCCCTGCTGCGCATGCCCGAGGTGCGCGACCTGCGGGCCTGGATCGGGCACGGCATCGCCAACTCGGTCGTGCCGCTCAGCCTGGCCCGCGAGGACCATCGCCTGCTCTGGTCGGCCGGCCTCGACGCCGAGATGCAGACCTACCCGACCACCCACCGCCTGCACGCCGACATGCTCCGCGACCTCAACCGCTGGATCGTCGGCCACTGCAACGACCAGGCGGCGTGACGCTGACGGCGAGCCGTTTCCAACGGGGAGCGGCATGGCGTACGGTGAGTCGCCATCCCGCTTGACAGGTCTGACACGCAAACGGGCAAACATCTCATCGCGTTCCATCACGGGGAAGCACTACCGCACGCCGGTGATCTCCAGCTTCGGCAGCTTCTTCCTCAGCGCGTCGGCGGCCTTCCTGCTGATGTTGGGGGAGCCGAACACGTCCAGCTCGCGCAGCTCGGTCAGCCCGTGCAGGCTTGTCAGGCCGGCTTCGGTGATGCGCGTGTTGCTCAGTTCGAGCTTCCGCAGCTTCTTCAGCCCGGCCAGCTGCTTCAGCCCGGCGTTGGTGACCATCGTGTTCCCCAGCTTGAGCTGGGTCAGTTCGGTCATCCGGGCGATGGCCGACATCCCCTCGTCGGTCATCCCAGTGGTCATCAGGCTCAGCTCCTTCAGCTTGGTCAGCGTCGACAGTTCCTTGACCCCCTTGCCGGTCACGCCGCGGTCGTTGGTCAGGTCCAGCTCGACGAGGCTGGTCAGCTTGGCGAGGTCCTTCATCCCCTGGTCGTTGATGCCGGCGTTCCACAGTGTCAGCTTCTCCAGCGTCGCGATGCTGGAGATCGGCTTCAGGCTGGCGTTCGTCAGCGGCACGTCCATGAAGATCAGGATCTTCAGCTTCTTGAAGCCGGTCAGCTCCTTGACCCCTTCATCGGTCACTCCCGTCATGCTCAGGTTGAGCGCGTTGATCTTTTGGTACGGCGTCAGGATCTTCAGCTCCTTGTCGGTGAAGTCCTTGCTGGACACGCCGGCGAACAGCCCCGTTTCCGGGATGTTGAACACCGTCCCCTTGTAGGGCTTCAGCTTCTCGGTGAGTTCCTTGACATCGTCGGCACGGGAAATGGCTGGCAGCAGCGCCAGCGCCGCCACGGCCAGGATCGCGAATCGCATGACAGGCCTTTCAAAAAAGACGAGGAGGGAACGTGGCACGCGGGATATTGTAGGGCGGTGCATGGCGCGAGTGACGGGAGGTTGCCTGACGAAGTCAAAATGCAACGGCGAGCGGCGCG
>JAYSSW010000682.1:0-3535 GCA_043720335.1 Planctomycetia bacterium | reverse complement strand
TGCGCGATCATGGTGGGCGTGCCAAGCGACAACAGCGCGAGCAGGGGCAGCAGCAGGTACGGCTTTCGGATCAAGCGGGAAAAAACGGTTCGTGGCATGGCGGTTCCCAGGATGAATCGTCGACGGTTCGTGACAGTTCGCATGATGCAGCGAAACAGAGCCGCATGCAAGCGCGAATCACGTCGCTTCGTCGTCTGGAGGTTTCGGTTGGAACGGGGAGCGGCTGCGGTGATGTTCGCGTGTTCCGTCGCTGGTCCGCGCGAGGTTTTTCCAGGCAGCCGCGACGCCGGTGAGAATCGGCGCGGCGAAGAACGCACTTCCCACGGCTACGAACGACAAGTTGACCGCGTCCTTGGGGCGCACGACCGGATCCTTCGCGAACTTGACCACGCCGAAGAGTACCAGCAGGACCAGGGCGACGAAGACGTAGTTCGCGCCGAAGGTCTTCGCGAAACGGGAACGCGACGAGCGGATCGCGAACACGTAGATGCCGACCGCAGTCAAAGCGGCTGTGTTGAGCAGGGCGCAGCCAAGCGAGTCATCGAAGTCGTGGCGATCCTGGCGATTGAACCACAGCGGAATCATTCCCAGGGCCAGGCCTAACGACGCAGCGGCACCGACCGTGCAAAGGAACAGAATCCAGCGAAACCGCACGGGTTCGCCGGCGGCTTCTACCTCGGCCTTCGCCCGCGCGATGACTTCCTCGCGAGACTGGAACAACGGCTTGGTGTCGGGAATTTCTGGAGCGGCAGGCGAGGGGGCAGGGCTCCGTGGCAAGTCAAACGGAGGCGGCGCGGAGGGGGTCGGAGTGAACACCGTCGCGCACGCCGGGCACTGACAGGCGACGGCTGCCGCCTGCACGGGCACGCGCAGCCGTCGCTGGCACTGCGGGCAGGCGATCTCGATTTCGTCGCGAGCCATCGTCTCACCGAGGAGGCTTGATTTCGTTCGCATCGACGCCATCTTCCACTTCGATTTCGGCGAGCACATGGCCGCACGCTGGGCACCTGATTTCGTCGAAGGGGCGCTTCATGCTACCGCATCACCACCGGCGGCACCGGATCGGTCGCAAAGGGCCAGTCGGTCGGCTGGTAGCGGATGTCGAGGTGGGGCGTGTCGACGCGGCGGTTCCGTTCGTGCTTGCTCAGCATCACCGCGTCGAGGACGCCGGTCGTCAGCAGCGTTCGTTCGACCGGGTAGGCCGGGTGGCCGGTCTGGATCATCGAGTCGATGGCGCGGAGCTGATGCGCGAAGTGGGCGAACGGGTCGGGCTGCTGCAGGTAGAACTGGCACGCCAGCGGCCTGTCCTGGCCGCGCACGCGCCCCGCGAAGATGAACGCGCCGCCGTCCCCTTCGTGGATCCAGCCGTTGAGCATCGCCACCGCCCCCTTGAAGCCGTCGCGGTACTCGATGATCCACACGCCCGCGTCGGCCGTCCGGGCGGTGATTTGGCGCCAGTCCCCCTGGGCGTGCGCCGACACGAGGGCGATGCCCGCTTCCAACAATTCGCGCGAGAAGACGCCGCGCTCCATCGCCCGCCACATCTCGTCGCCCTGCAAACACTGCACGGAGCGGACGCCGGTCTCGCCGCCCCGGCGCCGCTCTGCGATGCACTGCATCGCTTCGAGGGCGTGGAAGCCGTACCCCTCGAACGGCCCGTAGCCGATCTGCACCGCCTCGGTCAGCTCGGCGTTGCGGGCGATGCGCACGACCGGCCGACGCCAGGTCACCGGCAGCGACGAGCCGGCCATGAACGGCACCGACAGCTCGCGGGCGCGGTCGACCATCCAGCGGGCGTCGGCCCAGTTGTACGCCAGGTGCTTGTCGTTGAAGACCGGCACCGACCGATGATGCCTGGCGAACATGTTGGTCGTGGCCTCGAAGAAGCGGCGCCGCGGGTACTGGATCTGTCCCCGGTCGTTGGTCGGGTAGCGGCCGTGCTCGCCGATGAGCAGCACGCCGTCGACCGCGACCTCGCGACGGCCGCACGTGACGGCTTCCTCGATGGTGTTGTAGATCGTGAAGTTGTGCCGCCGCGCCAGCGCCCGGCTCATGTCGTTCTCGGGGAACTGGTCGACGAACATCGACACCAGCCTCAGGCGCGGGAACTCGCGGCCGTCGTGGTGGAAGCCTTCGAGGATCTTGCCGACGAGAACGTCGGCGTGCGAGTGCCGGCGGTACTCGGTGACGATGGCCGCGACGCGTTTCGGCTCGCGTGCGGGCGGTTGCTGGGCTGACATCGGGTTGTGCCTCACGCTTTACGAAACCTGAGCGCAAGCGAAGGGATCGCTCGACGACTCGCGGAATGAGAATATTCGCCCGGACGGTTTTCTGCGATCCCCTCGCTCGCGCTCAGGGTTCGTTATTCGTCGAACTTCACCACAGGTCCGCGCGGTTGACCGCGCGGGCGGCGTCGGTCTCGTTGCGGAGCGGGCGGCACTCCAGGCCGACGTGGCCACGGTAGCCCAGGTCGTGGAGCTGCCTCAGCACGCGCGGGTAGTGGATCTCGCCGGTGCCCGGCTCGTTGCGGCCGGGCGTGTCGGCGATCTGGTAGTACGCCGCGTGCGGGAAGTAGTCGCGCATCCGCCCGCACAGGTCCCCTTCGGTGATCTGCAGATGGTACAGGTCGGCCAGCATCTTCACGCGCGGCGAGTTCACGGCGCGGATGATCCGCACCGTCGGCTCGCTGCCGTACAGGCAGTGCCCCCGGTGGTCGACGCGGATGTTCATCGGCTCCAGGATCAGCGTGATGTTGTGCCTCTCCGCGATCGGAGCGGCGAGGCGCAGGCCCGTGATGATGTTGTCGTGCATCTGCTGCTGCGACAGGTTGGCGACATCATCGCCGCCGACCACGCACATCATCCGGCAGTTGAGCCGCTGGGCGACCCTGCACGCCTCCTCGACCTTCTCGACGAAGTGGTTGTGGTTGCGCGGGTCGTTCAGCCCAGGCCGAAAACCCCACGCGGAGAACTGGGCGACTTCGATCCGGTGCTGCTGGCAGGCCTGGGCGATGGCGTCGATGTCCTTCCCCTCGAAGGGCCAGAACTCGATGGCCTGGAAGCCGAGTCGCGCCGCCTCCTCGATGCGGCGCAGGAACGGCAGGCGCGTCCACCACATCTCCAGGTTGACGGCGAACCGCGTGTGCGCCGTGCGGCCGAGCCGCGATACGTCCTCCGGCTGCGCCGCAGGCTGCGCGGCAGCGACCGTCGCACCTGTGGCGAGCGCGGCCCCGGTGGCCAGGAACTTTCGGCGATCCGACATGGGAGAGGCTCCTTTCAACGATCCCTTCGATGCAAAGAATTTGATCGATGCCCACTAACCCTGAGCGCAAGCGAGGGGGTCGCAGGGAATAGGGTGGGGGAACAATATCGTTCTGCGAGTCGTCAAGCGATCCCCTCGCTTGCGCTCAGGATTAGTTTATCTCTGCCTTTCCTCTGTCTGTGACCTCTGTGGCTAATTCTTCTGCATTTCGCGAACGAGATGTTTTGCGAAGTCCTTCGATTGCGTTGTTTCGATGCGGTCGCCGATCTCGAAG
>JAYSSW010000681.1:0-3536 GCA_043720335.1 Planctomycetia bacterium | reverse complement strand
CCCCTCGCTTGCGCTCAGGGTTGGTGTGGTCCGGGGACGTCTCGCTCCTGACCGCGCAGAATAAGCATGCTGGCACTGTTTGCCTGGACCGCTCATGACCCCTTGGAACGACGCCGAAGCCGCCTATGTGCACATTCCGTTCTGTGCGCACCACTGCGGCTACTGCGACTTCGCGGTCGCCGTCGGCCAGGACGGACGCATCGACCATTATCTCGACGCCCTCGACCGCGAGATGCAGCGCCTTGGCTCGCCGCAGCCGGTGCGCACGCTCTTCTTCGGCGGCGGCACGCCGACGCACCTGAACCATCGCCAGCTCGAACGCTGCCTGGCGCTCACGCGGCGCTGGCTGCCGCTGCTGCCGGGGCACGAGTTCTCCGTCGAGGCGAACCCGACCGGCCTCGACGCGGAGAAGGTCCGCATCCTGGCCGACCACGGCGTCAACCGCGTCAGCCTGGGCGTGCAGTCGTTCCAGCCGCCGCTGCTGCGCGTGCTGGAACGCGACCACGAACCCGCCGACGTGGCCATCGCCGTCGACGCGATCCGGCGACGCATGCCGAATTTCTCGATGGACCTGATCTTCGGCGTCCCCGGCCAAACGTTGCCGCAATGGCACGACGACCTCGACCGCATCCTGGCTTTCGAGCCGACGCACGTCTCGACGTACGGACTGACCTTCGAGAAGGGGACCAAGCTCTGGAAGCAGCAGCAGCGCGGCGACGTTCACTCGCTCGACGAGGAAACCGAACTTGCCTTCTATCTCGCGGCCCAGGATCGACTGGAGGCAGCGGGCTTCGACCACTACGAGATCTCCAATTTCGCCCGGCCCGGACACCAGTGCCAACACAATCACGTCTACTGGGCCAACCACGCCCACTTCGGCTTCGGCGTAGGCGCGGCCCAATACATCGACGGCGTCCGCACCCTCAACACGCGCGACACGGCAACCTACATCAAGCGTGCGCTGGCGGGCGAATCGACGCACTTCCAGTCGGAACAGCTCGAACCCCGCGACCGCGCGATGGAAACCGTCGCGATCCAGCTTCGTCGCGGCATCGGCATCGTGCGGGCGCCGTTCCGCGAGCAGACCAGCTTCGATCTCGACTCGCTCGTCGGTCCGGTGATTGAGCGTCTGGTCGGCCACGGCTTGCTAAACGACGTCGGCGACGCCGTGCGTTTGACGCGACGTGGCAAGAGCCTGGCGGACGCGGTCGTGTGCGAGTTGATGAAGGCGAGTTGAGTGCAAACGCACAACGCCCGGTCTTTCGACCGGGCGCGGTGGTTTCCCGTCCAAAGGAGTCGCTCTAGTACTTGTACATCATGCCGAAGTTCAGGCCCTGGGCCCAGAAGTCGGTCGTGTGGAACAGCACCGCAGGCCGGCCGATCGCCGAGGGGCGGCCCGGGCCGACGGCGGTCGGGAGCTGCACCGGGTCGAGGCCGGTGTCGATCTGGTCGCCGGGACGGACGACGCTGCTGAGGTACATGAAGTCGTAGCCGGCGTAGAGCCGCAGGCGTTCGGTGAGATCCCAGCCGATCTTGATGCCGACCTCGGGCATGACGGCGAAGCGGTCGACCGAGTAGCGGCCGGCGTTGCTGTTCTGGACCAGCAAGCCGCCGGGCTGCACGCTGGCGGGGATCGGCGGGATGTTGAACGAAGTCGAGCCGGCCATCTCAACCGTCTGGTGGACGTTGCCCATCGCGACCTTCACGGTGCCGAACAGGCTCCAGCGGCGGCCGAGGCGGTATTCGCCGGCGAGTCCGATCTGGCCGCCGTCGAACTGGTTGAAGGTGCGGAAGCTGTCCTGGACGATGATCGAGCCGGGCGTGCCGTTGTTGTTGACGGTCAGGTTTTCGGTGATGGTCAGCCCCTCGTTGAGTTCGAGGTGGCGGTAGCCGATCAGCCCATCGACCCAGTAGCTGGGGCCGCACCAGAGCTTGCGGCGGAGGTTGATGTCGCCGCCCCACAGTTCGGAGAACGTGTTGATGTTGACCGTGCCACGGACGGGGCCGGTGTTCACCAGTTCGACGGCGGGGCTGTTGTTGTTCGGCACGTTGACGAACGGGCGGAAAACCCCGAGGCCCGGCTCGGCGCCGAACGTGTTGTCGGTCACCTGGCGGCCGAGGAAGAAGTAGCTGGCGTCCATGCCCCAGTTGCAGGAGCCGGGGAACCAGAAGCCGGCGTTGAAGCGGGCGCCGGAGCGCAGGTTGTTCTCGACGCTGTCGTAGAGGGCGAAGCTGGCCGGGTCGCCGAGCTTGCCCGCGTCGGCGGAGGTGTTGCTGGTGGGGCTGCCGGTGACGAGCGTGGGGACGCTCTGGGAGCGGGTCCACCACATCAGGTACTCGCCGCTGACCCAGAAGCGGAGAGGGCGGGGCATGCAGCAGTCGGTGTTGCAGCCGCCGACGCCGCAGGCGTTGCAGTCGTCGATGCCGCCGCCCTGGTGGATGCCCAGGATGTCGTTCATGTTGACGCTGCCGACGCCGCCCCAGATCGAGCCGTTGTTCGCGGGCGGGAACGGGCTGACCGACAGCGGGGGCTGGCCAGCGGGCTGGGGCTGCGGCGGGATGAACTCGGGGCTGGGCATCGGCCTCGGGTTTTCGCCCGCGATCGGATTGGGGCGAGGCGCCGGCGACTTCGACGGGTTCGGGTCGAAGACCCCCTTGCCAAGCACGCGGTCGTCCGGCGCCTGGCCGCGCACGACCGGCTGGGGACGGTCGAGCACAGGTCGGAACGAGGGCAGCGACGCGCTGGGGTCGGCCAGGTCGATCGGCGTCGGGCGGCTCAGGCCGACCGGGCGCACGCCGGTGTCAGTGTTCCCCTTGGGGGGAGTGACGACGGCGATGTTCGAGTTGTGGGGGACGGCGGGCCGCCAGTTGATTTCCTGCGCATCGGAGCGCGTGGCCACCCAGCCGAGCGCCAGGCACAGTCCACTTTTCATCCAAGCCTTCATGGTTCTCCCTCCGTGGCGTCGGGCTTTTCCTGTTGCGGTCCCGGTGCCGTATCCTTGGTCCGCCCGGCGGTTCATCGAGCCACGTTGCCTGTCGGGGCCGTGGTTCGGCCTGCGCTTGCGGGCAGGTTGTTCCCCCATGAAATCGGCCTTTCCGTCGTGTCCGGCTGATCCGAACTCCCCGAAGGAACGCGACAAACCCAAAGGCCGCCTGGAGCAAAGCGCATCCGACGCATCCAGGGCGCCACCGCTTCGCCGTGCAGGACCGTCACGACCGGCAGCGGCTGCCGGGGGGGGAGACGTCAAGCCCGCCGCCGTCTGAGGCGGCGGGGTCGGCGTCATGCGAAGGCGTTACCCCGCCGCCTAGCGGCAGCGAGCTTGACTTCATCGCAAATGAAATCAGCCCGCGCGAGGTTTCCCTCGCGCGGGCTGCTGGTTGCTTCACGTCGATGCGTCTACGCCCACTTCACCGAGTTGAGCGCGAGCTGCGCGAACTCGGCCGACGACAGCAGCCGCTGCGCCAGCTCGGCTTCGCTGGTCAGGCCGTTCTTGATCTGCGTCGACCAGACCGACATCTCGCCCGCCGTGGCGTTG
>JAYSSW010000680.1:0-3538 GCA_043720335.1 Planctomycetia bacterium | reverse complement strand
TTACAGCCTTCGGATTGCAGATTTCCGTGCCCGGACACGATCTGGCGAAAGCCAGAGCCGGCCGTTTTTGATTTTTTCACACGCTCTCAGGGTTAGTGGAGTCTGGGACCGTATCATTCCTGGCTGCTTCGGGGGATTCCGCCTTGCGAGCCTTCACTCCCTCCTCGCTGGAAATGTCCGCTGACGCTCCCTTGGCCACCACTGCCGCGCCGCCCCTGACCTTCCGCCTGATTCGCGACGTGGCGGAGCTGCGCGCGTTGGCGGGCGATTGGCAGACGCTGCTCGACCGCAGCGCGCACCCGGCGCCGATGCTGTCCCCCGACTGGCTGCTGACCTGGTGGGACGTGTACGGCGCTGGCCGCGAACTGCACGCCGCCCTCTTCTTCGACGGCGACCAGCTCGTCGGCCTCGCCCCCCTCTGCAAGCGCCGCTTCAAGCACCGCTTCGGAATCCCCTTCACCCGCCTCGAATTCCTCGGCAGCGACGTCGATGAGGACGACGGCGTCTGCTCCGAGTACCTCAACGTGATCGCAGGGAAGGGCCGCGAGAACACCGTCGTGGACGCTTTCGCCCGCGCCCTCGCCGACGGCTCGTTCGGCCCCTGGCACGAAGTCGTCCTCGGCGCGATGGACGGCGACGGCGCGCTGCCAGCGCTGCTGCGCGAAGCGTTCGCCGCGCACGGCTTGCACGCCGAGCAGCGGATCGCCGACGAAGCGCCGTACCTGACGCTGCCGAAGGATTGGGAGACGTTCCTGGCGACGCTCGACAAGAAGCGGCGGCAGAACCTCATGAAGCCCGTCCGCGACCTCAACCACTGGACCGAGGCGAACTGGCGGATCCATCGCGTTGAGTCGGAAGCCGATCTGGCGCTCGGCTGGAGCATCCTCCAGGAACTGCACAACCAGCGCTGGCTGCAAGGCGATGGCGTCGACGGCGCCTTCGCACGGCCTCGCTTCCAGGCCTTCCATCGAGCGCTCCTGCCTCTGCTGTTGAAGCAGGGACAACTGGAGCTGTCCTGGCTGGTCGCCGACGGTCGGCCGATCGCGGTGCATTACGAGATTCACGCCCACGGCAAAGCCACCTTCTACCAGTGCGGCCGAGTGCTCGACCTGCCGAACCCGCAACGGCCCGGCGCGGCGATGCTGTCGCTGGCCTTGCAGCGCGCCGTCGCGAAGGGACTGCGCGAATTCGACTTCCTCGGCGGGCTGGCGCCTCACAAGCTCCAGATCACCCAAACTACCCGTCCCCTAGTCGAAATCCGCGTCGCTCGCTCGATTCCACGCGAGTGGCTGCGGAAATGCGTGGAATGGGCAGTCAGTGCCGCGCGTGCCCTTCGCAATCGCTGGCGCAGCTGGCGAACGCGGCGCTAACGTCGCTTAACACTCGGCGCAAACCTGCGATCAACGCTTAGCGCTTCCGTGAATCATGGAAACGCTGGCCATGCCGAAATCGAAGCCGCAAAAGCCTGCATAACCCTCAGCTGCGGCGCTCGACGAACCGGCAAGATGACAAAAGTCCGATTTTCCCTTGTCCGGCACGAAGGTTGCTGAGACAATAGGCACGGAACAAACTGCCCGACGAACCTCCTTGAGATGACCCTCCATGACGAATCAACCTGCTGCTCGACGGTCGCTGGGGAAAGAGGCCCTGAAACTGTGCCTGGGAACCGCTGCCATCTTCGCGCTGGTTCTCAGTCTCGACGCCCAGGAGACCATTGGCTCCAAGGGTTCCAAGACCGAGATCAAGGGGAGCGAAAAGACCATCCCCAACATGCCTCCGGTCAAGGACAAGGATTTCGAAGGCAAGAAGGCCGATCCGAACCTCCGCCCCGTCGTTGACCAGCTCGATGCCGAACAGCCCGGCCGGGCAGGCCAGGGCAACTTCGCCCGTTCCCGTTCCGTCGTCCGCCAGGGCTACACCCGGCCCGGCAACCCCGACGACGGCTTCGATCCCCGCACCAACAAAGTCCTCCCCGTCGCCTTCGGCGCCGACACGATGAAGGTTCTCGGCGCCACCGTCTACTTCGCCGTCTACGAGCGCTCCGGCCTCGGCGAAAGCGACACCTGGGGCGCCGGCCTGGCCAGCTTCGACGGCCGCTTCGTCGAAGGCCAGAACTTCCAGGGGGGCTACTCGCCCCGCCTCGACACCAAGGCGAAGTACCTCTACGTCTACCAGATCGTCAACGACCGCACCCTTGAGCCTCGCAAGAACAAGACCGCCCTCGCGGTCGATGGCGGCGAGAAGACCCCCTCGGCCGAGGACATCAGCACCTTCTACCTGAAGCTGCTCGTCGATCCGCGCTACATCACCTCGTGGGGCCACTTCCGCGGCGCCGGCTTCACCGCCGAGGTCGCCAACCGCGACCAGACCGGCGAGATCAAGGCGATGGCCGACGGCGTCACCACCGACATCCGCCTGGCTGTCTCCAGCAACCCGTCGATCCTGGCCGAACTGCCCAACCAGCGCTACATGCGCCGCGCCCCGGCCCACGCCTTGCAGCAGCTCGGCAACAGCTTCAGCCTCGGCTCCAGCACGCTCAACCTCGCCGCCACCACCTACCAGCAGAACCTGGCCGCCACCGCCAAGGCCAACCCCCTCAAGCTCATCGCCCACGAGAACAACGTCATCAAGGCGGCCGCCAACGCCAACGAGCCGACCTTCGCCCAGCTCATGTACTTCACCGGCGAGGAACGCGTCGTCGGCGCCACCAACCTCATCGACGAGGACATCGCCCGCGCCATCTTCCGCGTCGACTTCAAGGGCGCCCAGCTCCTCAAGCACGGCCAGCACAGCGTCGCTTTCGGCTTCACGACCGACCTGCCCCCGACCGATGAGCCGATCCGCATCGCCACCCAGTCCGCCGCCGCCGCTATTGGCACTGGCGTCCGCCAGGTCGCCTTCGAAGGCGATGGCGACGGCATGGGAGCGGGCGGCGTCGGAGCAGGTGTCGGCGCCGGCATCGGCCTCGCGGTCGGCACCGCTCCTACCCCCTCCCCCGCTCCGGCCGCTGCCGTGGCGGTTGAAGGCGGCAGCGGTGGTGGCAGCGTCAGCGCCGGCCTCGGCGGCATGGCGGGCGGCACCGGCGGCGGCGTCGGGGGACTCGGCGGCGGTGTCGGCGGCATCGGCGCTGCTCGCGGAGCCACCATGGGCGGCGGCGGCGGCTTCGGTGGCGGACAGGGCGATGGCGGCGGACAAACCGACGGCAAGACCAACGGCAAGACTGACCAGAACCAGTCCGGCACCACCGGCTCCACCATCAACTTCACCGCCACCCTCGTCAACCAGCAGCAGCAGAAGCAGCAGCAACAACAGCAGCAGAAGCAGACCAACACGAACATCAACAACGGCTGCTGCTGCACCCCGCCTGGCGGCAACGTCGTCCCTGCTCCCGCCTCCCTCCTGCTCGGCCTGCTCGGCCTCCCCTGCCTCTACTTCCTGCGCCGCCAGCGCCCAGGCAAGGACGAGACCGAACCCCAGGCTTGATCGCTTCTGATCCTTCCATCGAACACTTGAAGAAGCCCGCAGGGTTTCCTGCGGG
>JAYSSW010000679.1:0-3543 GCA_043720335.1 Planctomycetia bacterium | reverse complement strand
CGCCGCGCTTCTGCGCGAACATCCACGGCAGCAGCTCCGGCTCGGCGAACGCCGGCGACCACGAGTTGTGGCCCACCTTCGGGTACTCGGTGTAGCGGATCTTGCCTTCCACCTTCTTCAAAGCCGCCGTGATCGACTGGCTGCGGATCGCGTGGACCACCGTGTCATCGGCGCCGTGGAACGCCCAGACCGGGATGTGCTTGATCTTGCCCGCGGTGCTGTCGTCGGCGCCGCCGCAGATCGGTGCCGCCGCCGCCACGAAATCGGGATGGCGGGCGATGAAGTCCCAGGCGCCGAAGCCCCCCATCGACAGCCCCATGACGTACACGCGCGACGGATCGACGGCGTGGTCCTTGATGAACGCGTCGAGCATCTGCTTCGTCAGCTTCATCGGTTCGCTCGGTTCCTTCGGCATCGTGTGCGGCTTCTTGTCGCCCCACGGCACCTCGACCCAGCCCTTCCCCTCGGGGCACTGCGGAAAGATCACATACGCCGGGAACTTCTCTCGGTTCGCCGGCTGCGTGAACAGGCTGCCGCCGTGGACGAGCTGCTTGTCGTTGTCGGCGCCCCGTTCGCCGGCGCCGTGCAGGAACAGCACCAGCGGAACCTTCTTCCCCTCCTCGATCTTGGCGGGCTTCAGGACGCGGTAGTTCAGCGTCTTGCCGTCCGTGGTGAAGGTGGCTTTCTCGTACAACGCATTTCCTCCCGCCCAGGCGACGCCGGGCAACATGAACGCCAGACCCAACGCGACGAACCGCATGGCAAACCCCTCCGCGATGCTGGTGGAATCACGGGGATGTTGTATGGCGAAGGTCAAGGCGGATGCGACGGCGTCGAACTGAAAAAAGCCCGCGATGCAGGGACTGACCGGAGCACTTCAAGCCGTTCGCCGACGCGCGGCGTTCGGGGAGCGCTGGACGGAACTGCTTGCACGCCGTCCTGGATCGGCTACACTGACGCCGGGAAAATCCGGGGGGAGCTGCGACATGGCCAAAGCGAGGCCGCCGTTGGTTCGGCTGGGGGAGATGGCGCCGGGGCAGCTGGGCGACTTCTTCGCCCTGCTCGCCGAGCGCGTGCGCGGCGCCCGCCGCGACGGCAAGCCGTTCTACACCTGCCGCTTCCGCGACGCCCAGCGTACGGTGTCGGCTATGGTCTGGGCCGACGGGCCTTGGTTCGAGTCTTGTGAGAAAGACTGGCGCGACGGGCAGTTCTACAAGGTCCGCGCCGTCTTCGAGGAGCATCCGACCTACGGCCCGCAGATCGAGATCCAGAACCTTCGCCCCGTCAACGACGACGACCGCGCCGACGGCTTCGATCCGCTGCAATACGTGGAACGGACGCGCTTCAGCATCGACGCGATGTACGACGAACTGTGCAGCCTCGCGGAAGCCGAGATCGCCGACGAGCCGTTGCGGCGGCTGGTGCGAACCATCCTGGAACGGACGCAGAAGCAGTTGAAGCAGATCCCGGCCACGCTCAAGCACTTCTACCCGTTCGCGGGCGGGTTGCTGGAGCATCTGCTGTCGGTGACGCATTCGTGCATGATTCTGGTCGACAAGTACGTCGCGCACTACCCCGACGCGCAGCCGCCGCTCAATCGTGACCTGGTGATCGCGGGGGCGATCCTGCACGACATCGGCCGCACGCAGGAGTTCGGCGACGACATCCTGAGCGTGCAGCCGACGGTGCCGGGGCGACTGCTGGGGCACCTGTTTCTGGGCCGCGACATGGTGCGCGACACGGCGAAGGAACTGGGGGACATCGATCCTCAACTCGTGCAGATGCTGGAGCACCTGATCGTGACGCACCTGGCGATCCCGGAATGGGGTTCGCCACGGCTGCCGTTGATCCCGGAGTGCCTGATCCTGCACCACGCCGACGATCTGGACGCGAAGCTGGAGATGTATCTTCGATGTCTTGCGCGCGACAAGGAGCCGGGCGACTTCACGGGCCGCGACCCGATCCTGGGCAGGCAGTTGTTCAAGGGGCGGAAAGTGTGAAACGTCTTTGACGAGCCGAACCCCGCAAGGGGTCGGGTTAGGGGGTCGCTATACCCGACCCCTTGCGGGGTTCGGCTCGCCGTTGATGGGTGCTACGCGATCTGGGCGAGCGACATGCGGGCCGTGGTTTCGGCGTGGACGGCGAGGTATTCGCGCAGTCGGCCGTGGCAGCAGGTGCAGCCGTCGCCGGCCCCGGTGAGGTGCCGAAGCTCCTTCACCGTCCGCACTTCCAACGACGAGATGACCGACACAATCGCGTCTTCGGTCACGTTCAAGCAGCGGCATACCACCTTCGAGGGGCAGTCGTCGCAGCGGTCTGGCGAGCAGGAGGAGAAGAGGTCCATGTGCAGAACCATCCAGGTGGGTCACGGCCCGCGTCCTCGCTCGCCGTGATAATGAGACTGCATCTCACTTTGATTCTAACCCGCTTGCGGATCGTGTCAAGGGGATTGTGGCGGAAAAAAGGGGATCAAACGGCTCTCCCCACGCGGTCGAAGCGCTCCTCGAATCGACTCGTTTCCCGCCGTGACCCAAGCAGGCAAAGCGAAGTTCCTTCGGTTTTCTCGTTGTGCCTGCGGAACGCAGCGCGGTACAATTGCATGCAACGGGGAGAGATGCGCACTTCGCCCAAAGAAGCACCTCATTCGGGGGGACAGTGCAGCCATGTCCAAAGACTCGGTCGACACCTTGCGGGCGAAAGCCCAGGACGCCCTTTCCAGCGGCGACTACCCGCTCGCCCGACAACTCTACCAACAGGCCCTCGGTGCGCGCAGCGACCATCCCGACCTGCACTACGGCATCGCCACCGTCTGCTTCCTCCTGGGCGACTTCACCAGCGCCGCCTACCACTTCAAGGAGGTCGTCCGCATCGACCCGCTGCGGGCCGGCGCGCTGGTCAACCTCGGCGCCGTCTACAACCGCCTAGGCCAGCACGACGACGCGCTGGCGGTGCTGCGCCGCGCCATCCAGCTCGCGCCGGGCAAGGCGGAAAGCTACTACAACCTCGCCCTCGTGTACCGGCAGCTGGAGCAGGTCGACCTCGCCGTGCAGGCCTACCGCGAGGCCTGCCGCGTCAGCCCGAAGATGTACGACGCCCACTACAACCTCGCCAACATCTATTTGGAGAAGGAGCAGTTCAACCAGGCGATCTCGCACTACCGCTCCGCCCTGGAAGCCAGGCCGAACTGGGAGAAGGCCAAGCTCGCCCTCGACGCGGTGCTGGAGGCGCAGCACGCCATCGAGGGCAGCCCCTCCGAAATTTCGATGGAAGCGGTCAAGCCGTCGAAGCTCGACCCCGAGCGCCTGGTCGACCCCAACGTGCACGGCAACCTGCTGCGCGACCTGCACCAGTACACGATCGAGATGGACGGCGCCGGCCGGCTGATGCTCGATCTGCTGCAGACGAAGGTCGAGCAGGCTCTGCGCGACCTGTCCAACTGCCTGCTGCTGCCCGACAACCCCAAGCACAACCTCGGCGAGCAGATCCACAAGTTCGACGACGTGCTGAAGCAGCTCCAGCAACTGCAGAACGCCCTCGACCGCA
>JAYSSW010000678.1:0-1547 GCA_043720335.1 Planctomycetia bacterium | reverse complement strand
GCACGGAAATCTGCAATCCGAAGGCTGTAATGGCGAGTCTGGCGGCCTGAAACACACCTGATTTTCCGTGTTTTCGATTTTTTCACACGCTCTGAGCGAATTGTCGGCGCCTGGCGGCCGCCCGAGGTTTAGCCGCGACGCGCAGCGGAGCGCGGGCGACACGCAGCGATTCGGGAATTCGCAAAAATCCGATTCATGCGTCCGTATGCGTTAAAATCGCTACCATTCGGCGTTCCGAAAGATTTATGGCAAAGTAGTTGGCATTTTTGTCTATTCAAGTGCTACAATGCTCATGTATGCGTCGCAACCGTGATCGGGGGACACCATGAATGAGCTTCGCACCCGCGTCTTTGTCGGCAAAGTGCGTGAGAAGATGGACGCACGCCAAATGAACCAGTCCACGCTCGCCCAGCAAGCGGGCATCTCGCAGCCGACCGTTTCACGGCTGCTCAAAGGTGACACCAAGGAACTCGACGACGCCACCGCTGGCAAGATCGCGGCGGTTCTCGCGCTCGACCTGGCGCAGATCTTCGCCGATTCGGTCGCCATCCGCAAGCCGCAAGCCTTGCGGACGTTGTTGCAAAGCGACGCTCGCGCGCTGCTGACGAGCTTGTTCAAGGGGGCCGCCGACCTGGTGACGGGGGGCGTCAGCAACGTGCTGGGGCACGTCAAGGAGCTTTTCGACGAGCTGCGGCGGATGGAGCCGCCGGAGCTGGGCTGGACGTTCCTGCACCGCTGCATGGTCTGGAGCGCCGGGCAGATCGCCAAGGACGCCTTCCTGGCCCGCTACCAGAATCCCGCCGACGAGGAGGCGTTCCGCAACGAGCTGGCCGACCACATCACGGAATCGCTCGAAACGAGCGCGATCGTGCTGACGCGCGACTGCTTCGAGCGCCTGCCCGAAAGCTTCCTCGCCGAGATGGCCGGGCGGCTGTCCGGCCAGCTGCAGCGCGCAGGCTTCGCCAACGAAGACGCTCAGCGGCTGCTCGCCCGGCTGCGTGTCTACTTCGCCTCGGCCCAGCAAGCCGAGTTCCGCGTCCACCGCGCCTACTACCTCAAGCTGTTCGACGCGCTCGAAACCCGCTTCGACACGGCGGCCGAGCGCGAGATGCTGTTCCAGGAGTACCACGCCTTCGTCGAGCGCAAGGTCTACGAGCCGCTGCTGCAGCAGGACTTCTGCCTGCGCGACGTGTACGTGGCGCCGCGCTGCTGGTCGAGGGAGACCGTGCCCGTCGAGCCGGACAGCGACAGCGCCCCCGCCGGGCGGCGCGCGCCGCGCGAGAAGCGGACGCGGCGCCGCTTCAGCTGGCTGCGGCCCCGGCTGGTCGGTTGGCTGGCGGGGCTGCGCCGGGAGTTCGACTTCCAGAAGGCGGTCCTCGCCATCAGCGGCGAGCCGGGGCGGGGCAAGTCGTCGTCAGCACGCATGTTCGCCGCCGACCTGGCGGCGGGCGCCATCCCGGAACTGCCGGCGGCGGAGTTCCGCGTCGTGTTCGTGCCCTTGCACCAGTACGTCTGCGACGGGGGCCTGCAGGCGTCGCTCGACCAGT
>JAYSSW010000677.1:0-3543 GCA_043720335.1 Planctomycetia bacterium | reverse complement strand
CAAAACGTGGGACCGCGGCGTCGCCCACACGATGCGCGACCTTCACGGACGGACGCTGGCGATTTTCGGCCTCGGTGACATCGGCCTGTCGATCGCCCGGCTCGCGAAAGCGTTCGGCATGCGCGTTGTCGGCTGCTCGCGCACCGGCGAAAGCAAGCCGGGCGTCGATCAGGTCTATTCATGCGCCGACGTGAAGGCGACGTTCTCGGAAGCCGACCACGCCGCCGTGGCCGCCCCGCTGACGCCAGCGACGGAAGGCCGCATCGGCGCGACGGAACTGCGTGCGCTGAAGCCGGGCGGCATCGTCATCAACGTTTCGCGCGGGCCGATCGTGCAGGAAGCGGCGCTCGTCGAGTCGCTGCAGTCGGGGCGCCTCGGCGGCGCCGGCCTGGACGTGTTCGCGGTCGAGCCATTGGCGGCCGAGCATCCGCTCTGGTCGATGCCGAACGTGATCGTCAGCCCGCACTTCAGCGGCGAAACGGTGAACCTTTCGGACCAGCCCGCCCAGCGCTTCGCAAGGAACCTGCGCAGCTGGCAGCAAGGAGCGCTGCTCGAAGGCGACGTCGATCTGGAGCAGGGGTACTGATCGCGGAGTTGCAGGCAACGGGCGGGCGAGCCGCGCCCTCTCGGTCGCCGCAGGCCGTCTGCCGACGGTTGACAAAGCATGAAGCGATAGGTGAAGGGCGTTCCCTTCCAGGAATCGCGTTGTGCATCCTGAGGCTTGAGCGGCTCACGCGGGCGGCACGATCTCCAGCAGCTCGACCGCCGGCTGGCCGTCGCAGTGGATGATCGCCAGGCGGCCGTAGACCGGCGCGGGGGCGGCCATGCCGAACCACTCCAGCATCTCCGGGCCAGGTGCCACTCGCAGGTACGCCGTCGGCTCGATGCGGCGCAGCACGTTGTGGTTGATGAGCACCCGGCCCAGCGGCGTCCCTTCCGACAGGATCTCGTCGCGCACTTCGGGGCTGCAATAGTTCAGCCAGATGCGCACCAGCCCGAACAGCACGATGCGGCCGTCGCTCTTCAGCGGCAGCAGGATCTTGCGGGCGTAGCTGTCGCCGTCGCGCCGCTTGTCGAGCACGCGCACATCGACCTGGCTGCCGTGATGCGCTTCCACGGTGACGGTCATGTGATGCTCGTGGACGAGCAGCTTCCGATAGGGCTGCGGCACTTCCTCGGCGGGGACGTTCTCGTAGCCCGCCAGGTACGAAGCCGGCGGGAACAGCGCGAACAGGCTGTCGAGGTCGGGAGCGGCGGGATTGGACATGCGGGCATCCGGAGGGGTGGCGAGGGGAGCGACCCGCGTGCAGCTTCAGGAAGGGGCTGGTTCACCGTTTCGCGCTCGGGAAAACGTGCCGGCGCGGAGGCTCCTTCGCCGATTCATCGGCTGCGTCGTGCGGTGAATGTCCCGCCGGGCCATGCGAGCGCGAAACGTAAACGTGCTGCATGCACCCCCGCTGTCACGCATGCACCAGCGGCAGCGACGAAAGCTGCACCATCTGCGGGACGTATTCGGGCGGCGGGGCGGTCTCGCGGTCCAGCACCGTGTCGACGAGGTAGTACAGCAGCCCGCGCAGCTCCTGCGGCTGCGCCTCGTCGGCCAGCGCTTCGGCGCGGGCGCGGTACTTCTCGACCAGTTTCTCCGCCTTGGCGAAGACCTGCGCCTTGTCGTACAGCCGACGGACGCGAGCGACCAAGGAGGCTTGGCTCAGTTGCGGCCGCGTCTCCGGGTGGAGCAGGGCGAGCATCTCCTCGCGGTCGGCGCCGGTGAGTGATTCCAGCGCCAGCGCCAGCAGCAGCGTCGGCCGGCCCGCCAGCACGTCCTGGCCGGCGACCATCTTGTTGTTGTCGTCGCCGGTCCAGTCCTTGAGGTCGTTGAGGATCTGGAAGGCAACCCCCATGTGCCGACTGAACTCGGTGACGCGCTTCTCGTGTTCTTCCGCAGGGCCGGCGAGGCGGATGCCGGCGTACAGCGCGGCCTCGAACGCGGGGGAGGTCTTCAGCGCGTAGATCTTCAGCGCGTCGAGGGCGGTGATCGCCTTGTCCTTGGCGTCGCGCCACAGCAGTTCGGCGCCCTGGCCTTCGGACAGCTTCAGGTGCGCGTCGGCGAACTTGTCGAGGATGTCGGCCGTCGTGTCGCCCCCCAGCGTCTTGCGTTCGCGGCTGACCAGGCGGTAGCCGAGGCCCAGCAGGTAGTCGCCGACGTTGATCGCGGTGCCGATGCCGTACTGGCGGTGCAGCGTTTCGCGGCCGTAGCGGAAGGTGTCGTCGTCCTCGATGTCGTCGTGGACCAGCGACGCCTTGTGGAACGCTTCGATGGCGAGGGCGGTCCGCTTGGTCGCGTCGGGCAGGATCAGCCCCTGCTCGGATTCCGTGCCAGGCGCCCCCTTCATCGCGTCGAAGGCGGCCAGCGTGATGAACGGCCGCGACCGCTTGCCCCCCTGAGCCATCCAGTCGTAGGCGATGTTCTCGTGCAGCAGCAGCGGGTCGTTGCTCTCGGTGTTCGCCTTGGCGCCCGGCTTCACGCGCTGGCGCGGCGCCAACTGCGACAGCGACGGCTCCTCGAACATCTGGTTCGACGCACGCATCAAGTGCAGGTACGTCTTCGTCTTCACCTTCGGCGGCTGGGTCTTCAGCCCGATCAGGTCGAACACCCAGTCGTTGTCGACCGACGTGCTCTTGCAGTTGCTCGACAGCAACGGCACCGCCACGCACGGGATCCCCGCCAGCAGGATCTTGTCGATCGCCTTCTCCAGCACGTTCAGGCAGGCGACCCCCACCAGCGCGTCGACGTGGCCGCTGACGATGATCTTCAGGACGATCGGCGTCCCTTCCGACACCAGCACCTTGTAGCCCAGGTCCTCCGCCTTCGTCTTGAAGTCGGCGACCTCGCAGGCGCCGCACTTGCGGCAGTCGAGGCCGAACTCGTCGTAGTCGGCGGGGCAGCCCTCGGCGTTCTTCAGGCAGTGCGGCAGCAGCAGCAGGCGGCGCTTGAAATCGACCGCGCTCACCTGGTCGCGCCAGAACTCGTTGGCGATGGAGACCATCGTGAAGCCGAGGTACTGCTCGTGCAGCTTCATCGCCAGCAGCAGTTCCTCGCCCATCGTCTGGAGGACCGGCTTGGTGAGGTTCTTCGAGCGGTCGATCGACTTCACGAACTGCCCCGACTCGGTGCGGATCAGGTCGCGCAGCTCGCGCGTCTCCGGCACCACCTTGAAGGCGGCCGAGGCGGTCTTCTTCTCTTTTTTCTCGGGGGGGGCTTCGACGGCGCTTGCCACGGCGGGTTCCTCGACGATCGGTTGGATCCGGTTGGCAGAAGGAGAGGGGCTGCCACAGGGTGTGGGGTATCGTGCCAGTTTCGCAGACGGCCCGGCGATTGCAAAGGGAAAAGGCGGCGCGGCCCCGACGTTCCTGGTCTTCGACGTTCCGGCCCTGCCACTTAATTCAGCCTTCCGCTTGCAGGACCATCTTAGCCGCCCGCCGCCACTCGACCACCGGGCGAGGAGAGCGATCCCACGGAAAGCCCAGGGCTGCTGCCCTGGG
>JAYSSW010000676.1:0-3545 GCA_043720335.1 Planctomycetia bacterium | reverse complement strand
GCCTTCGTCTCGCCAACACGACGCAATTTCCTCGAAAGGCACGTCATGGGCAAAGTCCTCGTTCTCTACGATTCGCGCAGCGGCAACACCGCGAAGATGGCGGCGCTGGTCGCCGACGGCGCACGCAGCATCCCCGACATCGAGGTCCGCGTCCGCAACCTCGACGACGCCGTCGCCGACGACGTCCTCTGGTGCGACGGCATCGCCGTTGGGAGCCCCACCAACATGGGCATCCTCTCCTGGAAGATGAAACGCTTCTGGGACGAGACCATGAACTCCCACTGGATGAAGGTCGACGGCAAGATCGGCTGCGCCTTCTCCTCCGCCGGCGGCTGGGGCGGCGGCGCCGAGCTCGCCTGCATGTCGATCCTCACCGTCCTCATGAACTTCGGCTTCCTCACCTTCGGCGTCACCGACTACGTCGGCAAGGTCGCCACGCTCCACTACGGAGCGGTGACGGCGCGCGAGCCGCGCAGCGACGACGACCGCGCCGCCTGCCACCGCCTCGGCCAGCGCCTCGCCGAATGGGTAGCGACGCTTGTTGATGGCCGCAAGGAGCAGCACCCCCTCAACAAACCCCAGTCGAGGATGGCGCCCTCGTGACGGCTGCGGTAAGATCGAAGGCGAGCCGAGCCGCGTGAGCGGGCAAGAGAACGCAAATGGCCTGGAATGCGACCTGCGCCAACCACTAACCCTGAGCGCAAGCGAGGGGATCACAGCGAAACCGGTTGGCGAGAATTTTCATTCAGCGAGTCGTCGAGCGATCCCCTCGCTTGCGCTCAGGGTTAGTGTTGCCGCCTCCTTCTTTGCTTGAAGCTGGACCAAAATACGATCTCCATCTACCGGCCCATTTCGGGACTTTGCTCTCCAATCCCTTCCGTCCTTTCCCGGAGCTTCGATGATGCTGCGACGACTCGTGCTGCTTTCGGCCCTGCTGGCGACGCTGTCGTGGTCGGCGCTCGGCGCAGGCCAGGACAAGGGCAAGGTCAAGAAGCCCAGCCCCGGCGACATCCACCTCGCGCTCGGCAACCCCAGCGACGCCAAGCACGACACGAAAGACCCCGACTCGCACAACTTCCTCCTCGTCAAGGAGCAGTTCGCCCTGTCGTACAACAGCAAGCAGGGCGTTCCCAACTGGGTCAGCTACCGGCTCCGCAAGGACGACATGGGCCGGTCCCCGCGCCCGCAGGACGCCTTCCATCCCGACCCCGATCTGCCCAAGGGCTTCTTCCAGGTCAAGCCGTTCGACTACCACTTCAACCGCACCGGCATGTCGCGCGGGCACATGTGCCCCAACTCCCACCGCAGCGACAATGTCGAGGACGGCAAGGCGACCTTCGTCATGACCAACATGGTCCCGCAGACCGAGGAGCTGAACGACGGCGCCTGGAAGTTTCTCGAAATCTACTGCGCCGACCTCGTCCGCCGCGACAACAAGGAGCTGTTCATCGTCTGCGGCCCGCTCGGCTCCGGCGGCAAAAGCGTCAAGGGGACGTTCAAGACCATCGGCGACGGCCGCGTCGCCGTCCCCAGCCACTGCTGGAAGGTCGTCGCCGTCCTCGACGGCGGCGGCACGCGCGGGCCGCTGGCGCGCTTCAACAAGAACACCCGGCTCATCTCCGTCATCATGCCGAACGACACCACGCCGGAGAGGAAGCCGTGGGACGACTACGTCGTCTCGATCACCGAGGTCGAGAAGCGGACCGGCCTGAAATTCTTCGACAAGGTGGCGCCCGAAGTGCTCAATCCCCTCCGCAAGCGCGTGGACAAGGGAGCGCTGCTCGACGCCGTCGAGCCGCGCCATTTCGCCCGCGGCGAGCCTCGCTTGGAATCCTTCGTGCGCACGTCCCTCGATCACGAATAGGAGCTGGCCATGTCAAAAGCGATCCTCGGCGAACTGAAGAAGGCGACGCAGGGCCTGCAGTACCAGAGCGAGAAGGACGCCCCGTGGACCGCCTTCCACTGGGACGACTCCGGCGAACTGTCGCACGCCGAGGTGCTGGCCCACAGCGGCTTCGCGTCCAACGCGAAAATCGAGGAGGTCAACTTCGAGAAGTTCTTCCAGTCGCTCGCCGTCGAGCAGAAATGGCACGCCGACCCGGAGAAGGCGGTCGTCCGCAAGTACCAGACCGTGCTGAAGCTGCTCAAGGACAAGCTGATGCACCTGAAGATCTACCGCGTCGGCGACACCAAATGCCGCTACGTCGTCGTCGGCAAGTCCGAGGACGGCTGGACCGGCATCGCCGCCGACGCGCTGGAGACGTGATCGACGCTCACCAATCCCCCATGCTGAAGACTTCGCCGCCGGCGCGCGTCGTCATGGCGGCGAGGGTCCACAGATCGATCGCGTCGGTGATGAACCGCACCGAGCCGTCGGCGAAGCAGAACGCCGCGCCGCCGTCGTGGAAGCTGTAGTAGAGGTGGCCGTGCTCGTTGGAGTTGTTGATCTTCATCGTGCCCGGCACGTTGTTCGCCCCGGTGCACCACTCGACGCGGCGGCCGATCTCGTACGGGCTGTCGTTCGTCGCCCAGGCGCCCCCCTGGGCGCGGGCGCAGTCCGGCTTCGTCTTGTCCGCCACAGCGGGTATCATCGACCGTCCCCGCCAGATGTCCTCGCGGCCGGCGCACTCCGCGACCAGGATCGTGTTCGAGGTCCCGTCGCTGATCGACAGCAGGTTCACCTTCTCCGGCGCCGGGCGCATCACGCCGTGCAGCCCCGCTCCCGCCACGAACTGCTTGCCCGCCGGCAGCTCGGCGTTGATGGCGAGGTTGACCCCTTCCGGCACGAAGTAGTCGCCGCACGCGCCGATCTTCGGCGGCGTGTCAGGCTTGTTCTGCATCCGCTGCGGGTTCGGCGTCGAGGGGCAGGTGAAGATGCTGAGGAACATCCGCGCCGTCGACGCGTTCGGGATCGCCACGCCGACCGGGTTGGTGATGCTGATGGTGCGGTACCAGTCCTCGTTGAGGTTGTAGTACGCGGCGCTGACCATGTTCGCCTGCTCCAGGTATGGCAGCACGTCGGGCGCCCAGCTGCGCAGCGGCGTCGTGGTCCGCCGCGAGTTCGGCAGCCGCTTGAACGTGTCGTGGTAGTTGTGCATCGCCAGGCCGATCTGCTTGAAGTTGTTCAAGCAGTGCGTCCGGGCTGCGGCGGCCCGCACCTTCTGCACCGCGGGCACCAGCAGGGCGATCAGGATGGCGATGATGGCGATCACCACCAGCAGTTCGATGAGCGTGAATCCGCGTCGGCGAGGAAGCATGGCGTGGTCCTTCGAGAGTCGGTCATGATCGCTTTCAAAATCGCAAAGACGCAGTTTCTGTGCCAAGCCTGGATTCGCCACTTGAACGCGAAAAACACGCGAATCATGGCGAATCGCCCCCTGGGATCCCGCGCTGGCTGGCGACGAAACGCGCAGCGCTGGCGACGACGTCGCCAGATGTGCCAGCGCCCGTTTAGCCGTTCGCCTACGGCGAGCGCGGACATGATCCCACGAACGGCCGATGGAATCGCCGCGCGGCGCCCGGTCCGCGCTCGCCGTAGGCGAGCG
>JAYSSW010000675.1:0-3545 GCA_043720335.1 Planctomycetia bacterium | reverse complement strand
GGCGTGCGTTGACCCCGCCGCCTAGCGGCAGCGGGCTTGACAAACTTCACGATGGCGCGCGTTTGCGTCCCCGCTACGCCGCGCTGCGCGAGCTGACGCCCATCTTGCGGGCCTCGCCCATCGCTTCCTTGACGCGGGCGAACGGCTCGGCCAAATCGATCGAGTGCGTCTTGGCCAGGAGCTCGCGGATCGCGTCCACGTCGCCCGGATGCCGCGCGTGGCAGTACAGGTTCGGCCTCACCATCAACCCAGGCGGATTGGCCGAGCCTTCCTGCCCCGCGTGCATCAGGGCGACCGGGATCTCCAGCCGGAGCCGAAGATCGAGCGCGAGCGGGTTGTCGGTGACGACGCACTGCACAGAGGTGGCGGTCTTGTCGATCAGAGTCTTGCCGATCAGCTCGCCGCACAAATACGCTTGCAGCGTGTCGCCGTACAGGATCTGCTGAACCTTGGTCGGCTGCACCGCGCTGCTCAGCCGGAACTCCAGCGGCCTGCCCCACGAGTTCGTGACGAGATAGCCTCCGACCTGACCCCCTCCTTCCTGGAAGACGGATAGAAAGCCCAGATTCTCGCTGGGTGCCGTCACCATGCGTCCATCCTTCCCAGACAACGATCCATGTCAAACGTCCGGTCGGCGAAGCCCGCAGCGGACCATTCTTCATTCGTCTGGCAGATTGGGCAACTTGACGCACCTAGCCCCCTCCGCGCGCGCTTCCCCGCAATCGGGGCAGGCGGAACCCGCATCGCTGAACCAGAGGTCAAAACCGCGCCATCCACACGGATTTCCCGGCTGAAAGTCGCGAAAAAACACCAGGCCCCCTGTCCGCGACTCCGCTCGCCCATGCAGGCTACCGAGTGAAAGCGAGGTAGAAATTCCGGCTCGAAACGCGTAAATTAACTGGAATCTTCGATGGATGCCTGGCCCTCCCGCCCCGCACTTTTCCCGGAACGCGAACATGCCGAACGATGCCACTCCCGACACCGCCCCGAAGCGCTCCGCCGTGGAGGTCACGAAGGAAAACAGCCGTTTCCTGCGCGGCACGCTGGCGGAAGACCTTGCCGCCGACGTCGACCATTTCAACGACGAAGACAAGAATCTGATCAAGTTCCACGGCAGCTACCAACAGGACGACCGCGACTCGCGCAAGGCGCGCAGCAAGGAAGGCGTCGGCCGCTACTACATGTTCATGGTCCGCTGCAAGATCCCCGGCGGGAAAGTCGCCGCTCAGCAGTACCTCGACATGGACCGCATCGCCGGCGCCTACGCCAACGGCACGCTGCGCGTCACTTCGCGCCAGGGCTTCCAGTTTCACGGCGTCGTCAAAACCGACCTCAAGACGACCATCGCCGAGATCAACGATTCCTTGTTGACGACGCTCGGCGCGTGCGGCGACGTGAACCGCAACGTGATGGCCCCCCCTGCCCCGTTCGCGAACGCCGTCTACCGCGAGTTGCAGGACGGCGCCGACCGCATCGCGGCGCACCTCGCTCCTCGCTCCCGTGCGTATCACGAAATCTGGCTGAACGGCAAGAGCGTGCCGACCACCAACACGCCCGAAGACGAGCCGATCTACGGCAAGGTTTATCTGCCTCGCAAATTCAAGGTCGCGCTGGCGACACCCGACGACAACAGCGTTGACCTCTTCGCCCAGTGCCTCGGCTTCCTCGCCCACATCGAGAACGGCGCCGTCGTCGGCTACAACGTCTACGCCGGCGGCGGCATGGGCATGACCCACGGCAACGCCAGCACCTTCCCCTTCGTCGGCCAAGCCATCTGCTATGTCCCGCGCGAGCAGTTGGTCCCCACCGCCGAGGCGATGGTCAAGCTGTTCCGCGACCACGGCAACCGCGCCGACCGCAAGCGCGCACGCCTCAAGTATGTCCTGCACGACTGGGGCGTCGACAAGTTCCGCGAAGTCTTCGCGACCTACCTGCCTATCCCGCTCGTGCTGCCGAGGCCGATTCCCGTGACCGGCTTCCCGCTGCATCTCGGCTGGCACGCCCAGGGGAACGGCAAGTTCTTCTACGGCGTCTCCGTCGAGAACGGCCGCATCAAGGACGAAGGCGACCTGCACCTTCGCACCGCGCTGCGCGTGCTCGTCGAGAAACTGAAGCCCACGATTCGCCTGACGCCGATGCAGGACGTGCTGCTGTGCGACCTGCCCGAATCGGCGCGCGGCGAGATCGAACGCACCCTGCGCGACCACGGCGTGAAACTGCCCGGCCAGATCTCGCTGGTGCAGCAGCACAGCATGGCGTGCCCGGCGATCCCGACCTGCGGCCTGGCGATCTCCGAAGCCGAGCGCAGCCTGCCCGCCATCATCGACGAGCTGGAAGCCGAGCTGGCCCGCATCGGTCTCGACAAGGAAGCCCTTAGCATCCGCATGACCGGCTGCCCCAACGGCTGCGTCCGCCCCTATCAGAGCGACATCGGCATCGTCGGCCGCAGCGGCGACAAGTACACCGTCTTCGTCGGCGGCAACCTCGTCGGCTCGCGCCTCAACTTCGTCCTCAAGGACCTCGTCCACCTCGCCGACATCGTCCCGACCCTGCGGCCTCTGCTGCAGGACTACCGCGCGAACCGCCAAACCGACGAGGGCTTCGGCGACTTCTGCGTGCGGCTCGGCAAGGACAAGATCGCGTCGCATGCGTGACTTCGCATCGTGACGTTATCAAGCCCGCCGTCGAAGACGGCGCGGGTTGAACCCCCAGGAACCGCTGCGCTCATCCTGGGGCTTGAGCGCCCACCAGCGGCAGCACCAGCCCCGCGATGGCGGCCCGGCGGTCGTCGCGGTTGTTGATGCTCTGCGCCTTCACGTTGATGCTGCGGGCGCTCCCAAGTGCCACAGCGCAATCCTTGTCGTTCATCGAGTCGATCAGCCAGATCGAATGCGACGGCTTGTCGTCCTCCGGCTTGTCGTGGAAGCGGTGGTCGAGATGGCGTTCGCACAGCCAGCGCTGGAGCACGAAGTATTCAGGGACCGTCAGGCCGTCCCAGCTCTTGGCGTGAAACATCGCCTGGATCTGCTTGCCGGTGAAGCCCCAGGCTTTCTGGATTGGGGCGCTGGAGAAAAGGAGCAGGTACGGCCCCCACTCGCGGGCGCCGAGGTCGGTGTCGCGCTGCTGCACCTTGCCGTTGGCGGTCTGCGACCAGTTGTCGGCGAGGAACGGCGTGCCGTACTGCTGGCCGTCGGGCGCTCCCTCAACGGGCCGGCGCGCGGTGGTTTCGATCAGCGTGTCGAACGCCGGCATCTGCAGCGCGAACGGCGGGAACGCGAAGCCGAGCGTGAAGCCGCACTTCTCGGCGTACAGCAGGTTCGACGGGTCGAGCGCGTCGAAGTCGCATTCCTTCGGGATCGCGCGGGCCCATTCCTTCAGGTCGTGGTCGCGGAAGAACCGCCGGCTCGTCTTCACGATCCCCGCCAAATCGAGCATGGCCCACCCTCGCTCTTACAATGTCCCCAGGATGAATGTATGCTTCACTCGGTCAGGAATGAAGTTCACCCGCAGGCCACACTAACCCTGAGAGCGTGTGAAAAAATCGA
>JAYSSW010000674.1:0-7450 GCA_043720335.1 Planctomycetia bacterium | reverse complement strand
CGCTCATCCTGGGGCTTGGAAGTCTCCGCGCACCGAAACCTGGCTCCTGCTCCTTCGACAACCACGGAAGGTTGAACGATGCGACTCCTCAGTCCCATCCGCCCGCAGCGAACCGGCGCCCTCAGCGTCTGGTTCCTGCTCGCCCTGCCGCTCGGTCTCCTCCTCGGCCTGATCGCCGTCAACCGGCTCCTGCTCACGGACCTGCGCGGCATCCAGGAAGCCGTCTCCGACGCCGCCGCCCTCGCCGCCGCCCAGGCCCTCGTCGACGACCACCATCTCGTCGGCGACCTCGACCCCATCGAGGCGATGGCCCGCCTCGTCGCGCAGCAGTACGCCGACCTCAACCCCATCGAAGGCCAGAAGCTCCAGTTCGTCAGCCCCAGCTTCCCCGAATACGACGACATCCTCTTCGAGCGCGTCCCGCACCCGCTCGACCCGGTCAACACGAGCATCGTCCGCAGCGTCCGCGTCCACGGCCGCAACCTGCGCAGCCGCGACGCCGGCGTGAAGCTGTTCGGCTACCCGCTCTACCCGCTGGCCCGCGTCGACCTGGTCACGTCCGCCGCCGGCCTGCTCGACCGTGCCGTCGTCGGCGTCCGCCCGCTCTATGGCCGCAACGTGCCGCTCGCGCCGATCGCGCTCGACGAGACGAAGTGGAATAGGTTCATCGAGAGCCAGATCATCGGCAAAGCGTTCAACGCCCTGCCGACGGGGACGTTCACTGTCGGCGTCGTCGAGGCGATCCCGCTCAAGATCGGCACCACCGACCTCAACGGCGTCGCAACGCAGCTGTCCGCAGGCGTCACCCCGGCCGAGATCGGCGCCGCCCCTTTCAACGGCGAGTTCATCGTCCCGCCCGCGCAAACGAAGGCGACCCCCGCGTACCTCGCCGCCGCCGATTACGCCCCGCTGGTCGCGCCGCTGCAAGCCTTGCAGGCGAGCGGCGATGCCCGCGTCTGGCCGATCTTTAGCGGCTTCGACCAGATGACCCTGGAACCGCTGGTCAATCGTTTCGTCGCCGCCCGCGTCGTCAACGTGACCGCCGTCACCAACCCGATGACGATGACGACGGACGCGATCCAGTTGACGCTGCGGCCGACGGCGTTCGCCTCGCCGATGATCGTGACCGACACCGCGCAGACCGTCGTGAACCCGTACCTGAGCCGCGTCCGCCTGACGCCTTGAACTCGACCGGATCCAAACGAACCCCGCATTGATGTGGAAGGAACCGTCATCATGCCCGCGATCCTCGACCATCCCCACGCCGCGAGCGGCGTGCAGCGCTACCAGAAGCTGAAGACCGACATCCACCGCCAGATCGTCGAGCGCATCGACATCTCGAAGCTGGGGCACTGGCGCCAGGAGCGCATCCAGCGCGAGGTCCGCCAGCTCGCCTGGCAGCTCATCGACGCCCTCCCCGAACGGCTCAGCCAGGCCGAGCGCGACCTGCTCCTCGACGAGCTGATGGCCGAGGTCTTCGGCCTGGGGCCCCTCGAGAAGCTGATGAACGACAAGACCATCAGCGACATCCTCGTCAACGGGCCCAACCAGGTCTACATCGAGCGCGACGGCCGGCTGCAGCCCATCGACCTCGTCTTCGCCGACAACCAGCACCTGATGCAGATCATCCAGCGCATCGCCAGCAAGGTCGGCCGACGCACCGACGAGATGTCGCCGATGGTCGACGCCCGCCTCGAGGACGGCTCGCGCATCAACGCCATCATCCCGCCCCTCTCGCTGCAAGGCCCCGTGCTGTCGATCCGCCGCTTCGGCGTTCGGCTCGGCATCAAGGAGATGCTCGCCAACACCACCATGTCGCTCGAGATGCTCGCCCTGCTCCGCGCCGCCGTCGAAGCACGCGTCAGTATTTTGGTCTCCGGCGGCACCGGCAGCGGCAAGACCACCATGCTCAACGCCCTCTCGCGCTTCATCCCGCGCGACGAGCGCCTCGTCACCATCGAGGACTCCGCCGAACTCTGCCTCGACCAGCCGCACGTCGTCCGTCTTGAGACGCGCCCGGCCAACATGGAAGGCGTCGGCGAGGTCCGCCAGCGCGAGCTGGTGCGCAACAGCCTCCGCATGCGTCCCGACCGCATCATCATCGGCGAGGTCCGCGGCGAGGAAGCCCTCGACATGCTCCAGGCCATGAACACCGGCCACGAAGGATCGCTCACCACGATCCACGCCAACGACACGCACGACGCGCTCAAGCGCCTCGAGATGATGGTGATGATGGCCGGCTTCGAGGTGCCGGTGCAGGTCATCCGCCAGTACGTGGCGTCGGCGATCACGCTCGTCGTGCAGCTGTCACGACTGAAAGGCGGCGCCCGCCGCATCATGGGCATCTCCGAGATCATCGGCGTCAAGAAGCGCCGCTACGTCCTGCGCGACCTGTTCGGCTTCCGCCAGACCGGCATCGCCGACGGCCGCGCCGTGGGCGAGTTCTTCGCGACCGGCAAGGTGCCTCGCCTGATGACGCGCCTCAAGTCCGCCGGTGTCGAGCTGTCGGAGGACTTGTTCAAGGAACGCGTCCAGCCGCCGACCGGCCCCACGTCGGAGGCGATCGCCGACCTCGACCAGCGCCCGCCGGTGTAGGCGCCAGCATCCCACGTCGAGGAAGGTTGAAGCGTCGAAAGCCCAGGGACAGCCGTCCCTGGGTATGCGAATCCCCAGGGATAGGAATCCCTGGGCTTTCCGAGTGTTGCAGTTTTCCGACGTGGAGCAAACCCGCGAAATTGGCTTCGGTTCCCCGTGCAAAGAAGGTGGCGAGTCATGGACGACTTCTGGATTTGGTGGGACGAGCGCCTGGCCAGCAACCACCGCGTCGCGCTGGCGGCGACGGCGGTCGCGGTTGTGTTCCTCTTCGTCTTCCTGCTGCTGCGCACGCTGTGGGGCTGGCTCCAGCTGGTGCGCCCCGCCGAGGTCCAGGAGGAGTCGCTGCTGCTGCCGCGCGAGCCGAAAGGCTCGCTGGCGAAGTTCGACGCCGGCTTCGCGAGCATGGTCGAGCGCACCGGCCTGGGGCTGTCGCTCGCCGACGCCTGCGGCTGGATCGCCTTCTTCGGCGCCGTCGGCACGCTGGGGTTCTACCTCCTCCATCCCGAAGTCTGGATGGCGATGATCGGCATGGCGACCGGCGTCGCCTTCGCGGTCGCCGCCCTGTTCGCCTACAGCCTGCGCTACCGCCAGAAGCTGCTGGAGCAGCTGCCCGACTCGCTCCTGATGCTGGCCCGGTCGCTGCGCGCCGGCCTGACCATCGAGCAGGCGATCGACATGACCGGCGAGCAGGGGCCGAAGCCGCTGGCCCACGAGTTCCGCCGCTGCGCCGCCCAGATCCGCCTCGGCCTGCCGTCGGTGCTGGCGCTGGAGAACGCCGCCCGACGCCTGCAGCTCCTCGACTTCAACGTCCTCGTCTCCACCGTGTCGCTGCACACGCGGGTCGGCGGCAACCTCCCCATGCTGCTCGACCGCCTCGCCATCGGCGCCCGCGACCGCAACGAGTTCCGCGGCTACCTCCGCTCCGCCACCGCCCTGGCTCGCGTCAGCATCCTCGGCATCGCCGCCGCCACCCCGCTCATCCTGCTCGGCTACCTGTTCTTCCAGCCCGAGTACGCCAGCGGTTTCTTCCAGTCGCAGCAGGGCTTCCTGACCATCGCCTTCGCCCTCGGCCTCGAGATCATCGGCGCCGTCTGGCTGTATAGGCTCATGCGCATCGAGCTGTGATTCCACTCCATGGGGTCGAGCGACGACCTCACTAACCCTGAGCGCAAGCGAGGGGATCGCATGGCGGCTCGCTGAACGAGAATATCCGCCTGCATGGTTCGCTGCGATCCCCTCGCTTGCGCTCAGGGTTAGTTGGGGTCGCCTGATCGAAAACAACGGCTCGCGTCGTTCGCTCCATCGGTTTCTCGAACGGATTCGGGAGAATGTCATGTACGCTTGGCTGCTGCTGTCGCTGATCTTCCTTGCCGTGGCCACCTGCGTCTTCGCGGTGTACCTGTGGATGCTCGAACGCCGCCAGCGCGGCTTCATGAACTCGCTCAGCTCCAACGAGCCAGGCTCGTCCGAGTCGGCCGAGATGCTGCTCGGGTCGCTGACCCCGTTCGTCGCTGGCCAGCTCCCTGTCGGCGAGGAGCAGATTCCGCGCCTCAAGCACGACCTGCTCCGCGCCGGCTTCTACCACACCGGCGCCGTGCTCGAGTTCCAGGCCGTCCGCGCGGTGCTCGTGCTGCTCCCCGCCCTCGCGACCGGCACGCTCGCCCTGCTCGCCCAGCGCGAGGAGATCCCGCAGATCGCCGGCTTCGGCGTCTTCTTCATGCTCGTCGGCCTCGTCCTGCCCGGCATCTATGTCCGCTTCCGCATCCGCCAGCGCGAACGCGACATCACCCGCGGGCTGCCCATCGCCATCGACCTGCTCACCCTCAGTCTCACCGGCGGCCAGCAGGTCGGGGCGGCCCTGGTCGGCGTCAGCCACGAGATGCGCGAGTCGTACCCGGTGCTGTCCGAGGAGCTGGACATCGTCCGCGAGCAGACGAAGCTGAGCAACCTGCCTCACGCCCTGCAGCAGTTCGCCGAGCGCACCGACATCGCCGACGTGCGCAACCTGTCGATCGTGCTGGGGCAGACGAACCGGCTGGGCACCGATGTGGCCGGCACGCTGCTCGAGTTCTCGAACCACCTGCGGACGACGCTGAAGCAGCGAGCCGAGGTGCAGGCGAATCAGGTCAACTACTGGATCCTGTTCCCGACGATCTTGTGCTTGTGGATCCCGGCGACGGTGCTGCTGCTCGGCCCGGTCTACCACGAGTTCTGGGCACGTCGAAGCGAGACGCGCGAGAAGTTCAACTTGAGCCAGGAGGAGATGCGGAAGATCAGCACGCAGCCGGGCAAGCGGCCGCTGGCCGAGGGCGAGGTTCCGCCGCCGCCGCCGGACGTGCGCCAGCGCCCGGTCGACGCGAAGGGGATGCCGGTGATGCCGGAGCTGACGAACCGCCTGAACAACGCGGTGCTTCCAAAGATTGGGCAGTAGCGGCAGCGACGACGGAAACGCCAAGCCCCCGCAGCGGATCGCCGCTGCGGGGGCTTGGTGCGTTGGCATTGTCCGAGCCTGAGCGCGGAGCGTAGGGGAATCACGCGACGGAGTCGGCCTATCGCCGCCCGTTTGTTCCATTTCGGCTTGATCGCGATTAACGCATTTGTTAACATGTTTTCCATGGAATGGGACATCGCCTATTTCGATGAAGACGTGCAGAACGCACTCGTTGAATTCCCAGCGGGGATCCAGGCCCGCTATGTCCATTTGACCGAGCGCATGGTCGCGTTCGGGCCTGACCTTGGAATGCCTCATACGAAGGCGCTGGGCAAAGGGCTTTTCGAGATGCGCATGAAGTCCTCGGAAGGGATCGGCCGCGTCTTTTTCTGCACGCTGCCGAATCGTCGAATCATGATGCTGCACGCCTTCATCAAGAAGACGCCGAAGACCCCGGCCAAAGAGATGGCGCTCGCACGGAGCCGATTGAAGAAGGTGAAAGCCGATGAAGACGCATAAGGAGCTGGTCAAGAAACTGCTCAAGAATCCCGCCGTGAAGGCGGAGTACGATGCGCAGAAGGAGGCGTTCGCGCTGCTCGACGAGATGCTGCAAGCGCGGCGGCGGGCTGGTTTGACGCAGGCGGAGGTGGCGGAGAAGATGGGGACCAAGACCCCGGCGATCGCCCGCCTCGAAGCGGGGGGCGGCAGCAAGAAGCATTCGCCGTCGCTGGCGACCCTGCGCAAGTACGCGGAAGCGGTGGGATGCCGCCTCGAAGTCCGGCTGCGGCCGCAGTGACCCCACCTCTCGTTCCCCGGCGGAGCCGGGGAACGAGGAGAAAGAACGCGATCGTCGCTACTTCGTCACGCCGCTGTGGCCCTTGATCTCGCCGATCGGCTCGGCGCGGCCGCCCAGGTGCTTGCTCAGGAACACCTCCGTCACGGCGAAGAAGTGCAGGCGGTTCGCAGGCCGCACGAAGCCGTGCCCCTCGTCGGGGTAGACGACGTACTCGACCGCCTGCTTGTTCTTGCGCATCGCGGCGACGATCTGGTCGCTCTCGGCCTGCTTCACGCGCGGGTCGTTCGCCCCCTGGCCGATCAGCAGCGGCTTGACGATCTGGTCGGCGCGGTACAGCGGCGAGCGCTGCTCCAGGAACTCGGCGTCTTTTTCCAGGTCGCCGACCCGCTTGGTGAACAGCGCCTTCATCGGCGCCCAGTACGGCGGGACGGTCTTGAGCAGGGTGACGATGTTGCTCGGCCCGACGATGTCGACGCCGCAGGCGAAGACGTTGGGGGTGAAGGCGAGGCCGACGAGGGTGGCGTAGCCGCCGTAGCTGCCTCCCATGATGGCGATCTTCTTGGGGTCGGCGACGCCGCTCTTGACGATCCAGTCGACGCCGTCGAGGAGGTCGTCGTGCATCTTGCCGGCCCACTCCTTGTTGCCGGCGTTGAGGAACTTCTTGCCGGAGCCGGTGCTGCCCCGGAAGTTCACTTGAAGGACGGCGTAGCCACGGTTGGCGAGGTGCTGCACGAGCGGGCTGTAGCCCCAGCTGTCGCGCGCCCACGGGCCGCCGTGGACCAGCAATACCGTGGGCAGGTTCTTGTCCGGCACGCCGAGCGGCTTGGTCAGGTAGCCGCGCAGCTTCAGCCCGTCGCGCGAATCAAATTCGATAGGCTCCATCGGCGCGAGCTTCACCTTCTCCAGCTTCGAGTTGCTGACAAACAGCAGCTCCGCCTTCTTCGTCTTGCGGTCGTACAGGTACGCCGCCGACGGGCCGTCGTCGGTCAGGTAGCGGACGACCCAGGTCTGGTCGTCCTTGGTGCGGCTGCCGATGCTGAAGTCGCCGCGGCGCACCTTGGCGAGCACGGCGAAGTCCTCCTTGATCGAGTCGTCGAGGACCTTCCATTCGACGCGCGCCTTGGTGAACGACACGGCGAGCGGGATGCGCTTGTCGTCGTCCATGATGGCGCCGGACACGTCGTACTCGGGATCCTCGGCGACGACGGTTTCCTTGGCGGTCTTGAGGTCGAGCTTGACGAGTCGGAGGGCGTTGGCGCCGGCGCTGTGGATGAGCCAGGCTTCGTGGGAGCCGGCGCCGAGGCCGACGAGCTGTCCCTGGTCGTCGGCGCCGATGTCCTTGATGGTGGTCCACTTGCCGTCGTCGGCCTTCACCTTGATCTCGTAGCCGCCGGCGGGCTTGGCGATGGTGCAGCCGCGCACCTGGAATTTGTCGTCGCTGGTGAAGCCGACGGCTCCGCCGGGATTCTCGGTGTCGAGCTTCATTTCGCCGGTGTCGAGGGCGAGGCGGTGCATGTCGAACAGGGCGGGGTTGCGCTGGTTGAGGCCGACGAGCACTTCATTGGGGAAGTTCTTGTCGAGGTCGATCCCCTGGACGCGGACGCCCTTGAACGGGGAGAGGTCGCGCG
>JAYSSW010000673.1:0-3553 GCA_043720335.1 Planctomycetia bacterium | reverse complement strand
GCTTTCAGCGGCGAGATGTAGAGGATGCGGATGCCCGGAGCGTGCTTCTCCTGGCGCCAAAGTCCATCGAGGCAGGCGAGGAAGGCGGCCAGCGTCTTGCCTGATCCGGTCGGAGCGAGCAGCAGCGCGCTGCGGCCCGACGCGATCACGGGCCAGCCCGCTTGCTGCACCGGCGTCGGCGTCCCAATGCGGTCGCGGAACCACTCGGCGACGGCGGGCAGGAACAGGCCGAGCGCGTCGTCCCCTGTCATGGCTGGGTCGCCGTCGCGTCCGCTGCGGGGGCGTCCCCCTTCACCGCTGGCAGCCAGCCGACCAGCGCGACGGCAGCGTAGCAGACCAGCACCGCGTCCCACGGCAGGCGCGGCCCCGACCACGCCTCCGCGTGGCTCAGCAGGTACGGCAGCGGCAGCCAGACCGCCGCGATGGTCAGCAGCCTTGCGGAACCGTCCCAGTGCTGGCTCCATTTCCAGCCGAAGATCGAAAGAATCAGCAGCCCCAGCAGCGTGCCGCGCAGGATCAGCTCGCGCGAATCCGCCAGCCACTCCGGCGGCGCGATTGCGTCCTCGTTCTCGTTCTCGTTCAACTTGCTGAAGGTGTGCGACTTCAAGCCGTTCTCGCCCAGCAGAAATGTCTGGCCTGCGGTGAAGCGTCGCTTCACCGTGCTCGCCGGATCGTTGGCGACTTCGTCGAGGAAGTCGCGCCCCAGCTGGCCGTAGCGCCGCGCCTGGTTCGGCTCCGCGAGCAGCACGTTCAGCCGTTCTTGCGACAGGGATTCTCTCAGTGTCTTTTCATCAAGCGTCGAGCCGGTCGATTGCGGGTTGTTGCCCATCCACAGGTGGAGGTACACGGAATCAACCATCGGGATCGGCTGGCCGAACTGCTGGAAGTTGCGAACGGTCCAGGGGGCGAGGCCGTTGGCGAAGCCGAGGAACGCGAGCAGCCCGGCGAACCAGCCCCATTTGAACGAGCGCGTCTGCCAGAGGAACCACAGCAGCGCGACGACGGAGAACGGCAGCAGGGCCGCCCGCGTCATCGACAGGCCTGCGAGGGACAGGCCGAACAACAGGCTGGTGAACGGCCCCCCCATCTGGCTGCCGCGCGTGCCGAGCATCAGGCAGGCGCTGAGCAGGAACGTGGCGAGCGCGCCGTCGTTGACTTCGCCGGCGTTGAGGATCCAGAAAGGATGCACCGCAGCGAGCAGCCCGGCCAGGAACGCGATGCTGAAGCTCTGGAACGCCCGGCGTGCGAACAGGAACAGCAGCGCGGCCGTCAGCGATCCGAAGGCGACGTTGGCCCCGCGTGCGATGATGTCGTGCCAATCGGTGTAGCGCGAAAGCTGGCCGAGCAGCCAGGGGTAGCCCGGTGCGAGATGGGCGGTGACTTCGTCCTTGTCCGCGAGCGGGGCTTGGCAGCCGAACCACTGGTGGTCGCGCTCGTTCTTCACGAGCTGGCGGAAGCATGTTTCATCGGTCACGCCCTGCACCTGCAAGGCGGGTTCGGCGCGTCCCCAGTCGGCGGCGAGGGCGAAATAGCCGACGCGCGTCCCGGCCGCGCCGGCGACGACGAGGAGCAGGGCGAGGATCGACATGATCGAGAAGGCGGGGGGTTCTTTCATGCTGGTCCTTTGCCGACGCGGATGCCGCAGCGGGAGCGTGACACAGCGTATCATAAAGCGGCGCGTCCCCCTTGCCAATGCAGGGAGGGGGGAATCACCCTTGCAAGCGCTGCGGCCAAGCAGTAGTTTTAATGGGAAGACTGTTCGCCACGGAACATCCACGCAATCAGGAGACCCGGTTCATGGGCCGCCGCATTTTGAACCGCAAGGAACTACGCGACAACTTCGACGCCGCCGAGCGCCGGACCGAGGACGAGGAACCCGAAGAAGACGAAGAAGAAGGCGACGAGGACGAGGAGGAAGAGGAAGGCGACGAGGAGGCGGCCCCAGGCGGCGCCGAGGACGACGACGAGGACGCCGACGAGGAAGCGGAAGGCGGCGAGGACGACGACGAGGACGCGCCGAAGAAGAAGAAAAAAAAGAAGGTCGTCGTCAAGGCCAAGCCGAAGGCGAAGGCGCCGGCCAAGTCGCGCACCCGCGTGGCGAAGGTCGTCCGCATGCGGATCGTCTGGGGCGTGTACGACAACTCGCACCGGATGGTCGCCACCTTCGACTACCCCAAGAAGGGGGACGCCGAGGCCCACGCCGCCAAGCTGATGGCCGACAAGCGCAGCACGCACTTCGTGCAGCCCTTGAAGGTGCCGATCGAAGAGCCGAAGAAGGAAAAGTAACCCGAAGCCCAATCCACGAACCCCCCCGGCGCTCTCTCTCCAGCGGCGGGGGGCTTTCGCGCGACCGCTCCGTCCATCCCTCCGGAGAGTGCGCCATGGTCCAGGAAATCACCGCGCGCGAGCTGGCCCGATTCGTCGAGAACGGCCAGAGCGTCCGCCTGCTCGATGTCCGCCAGGCCTGGGAGAACCAACTCGCCAGCCTGCCCGACAGCCTGCTCATCCCGCTCAACGACCTGCCCTTGCGGGCGAAGGAAGTCCCCGTCGATGCGGCGGTGGTGCTGGTGGTCTACTGCCACCACGGCGTCCGCAGCCGTTCGGCCGCGTCGTACCTGCTTCGCCTGGGGCACCACAACGTGAAGTCGCTGGCGGGGGGAATCGACGCCTGGTCCTGCGAGGTCGACCCGACCCTCCCTCGATACTAACCCCGCCCCCGCAGCCGGCTCCGTCTTCGGAGCCGAGACAGTCGGCCCCATCGTCACCGCTTCGCGCGGCGGGCGATTCGGGCCGCTTTTTTTGCGCATTTCGCCTGAACCCAACCGACTTTCCTGCCACGCCTCGTTGGTCCCCCGCATCCGCCCCGCTTCGCGCATCGGCAAGGTTCGCCCCGTCGCGGCAAGCCCTGGTTTGTTCTCCAGTCCAGTTTCGCGGAATCTCTGCCGAAACAGAAAGCGTCGGCCCTCCAAACGCAACTCGCGGGGCCGAATTGCGCGCCGCGATGGGATTCCTGGCGCACACTTGCCGATGAAAAGGTTGCCAACTGGAAAGTTCACGGGTGAACTCGTTGCAAGGAAGTGTGCTTCGGGCACAAATTCAGGGTGACATGTCCATGGAACGATTCACGATCCGCTTCCTCAACGCGAGCTGCCATTCGAGCTGCCCGATGTGCGGGCAGGGCCAGAGCGGCGGGCAAGGCCCCTGCGTCTTCTCGGAAGACCACGACCAGCCGCTGTGCCGCCCGTGCGGCAAGAAGATGGTCCCTTCGATGGTGGCGCTGCTCGACCTCGCCATGGCCGCCGAGAAGGTGGGCCGCCTGTGCCGCCATTTGTTGACGCCGCCGATGGCGTCGCTGCTCGACCTGGCCCGCGCGGCGGAGAACTACAGCGAAACGTCGCCGCCGATCCGCGCCGCCGTCGTCGCGCGATGAACCCCCCCATGTTTAGCCGCTCGCCTCAGAGCGTGTGAAAAAATCGAAAACACGGAAAATCAGGGGTGTTTCAGGCCGCCAGACTCGCCATTACAGCCTTCGGATTGCAGATTTCCGTGCCCG
>JAYSSW010000672.1:0-3556 GCA_043720335.1 Planctomycetia bacterium | reverse complement strand
AACCTCAAGCCCGGCGTCCGCAACGTCCAGGTCTCCGGCGAGGCCGCCATCCTCATCAACACCTGGCGCGAGATCTTCACCCACACCTTCGCCACCGCCCCCGTCGCGACGATCCGCGTCTTCGGCACCACCCTCAACCGCAAGTTCGAGATCAAGTAGCGCGCCGCTTCATGGCCTGTTCCCACGTCGGAGGCCGTGGAAGCGTCCAAAGCCCAGGGCTGCTGCCCTGGGCTTTCCGGCCGGGAAAAATTTTCGCGCAAGGCCCCCGCGATGTACTTGCAGCGGATTTTCCCCGCGAAGCCTCTCGACCCGCTTGAAAGGACCTTGCCGATGCGACCCCTCTCACGTCCCGCGGTCCGTCTCTGGGCGGCCCTGCTGCTCGGATGCCTTGGCGCCGGCCGCGCCGGCGCCCAGGACGCCCCCGACCCCAGCCTCAAGCCGAACTACGGCAGCGTCGACCTCAAAGCGGGCTACCTGCCCGACCCCTACACCAAGGACCTGACCGCCGGCGGCAACCTGCAGACCAAGCTCGGCGGCGTCGCCACCCACGTCACCGCCTCCCCCGACTTCCGCCTCAACTACACCGCCGGCAGCTACCCCCTCACCCTCCACGTCAAGTCCGCCGGCGACACCACCCTGCTCGTCAACCTCCCCGACGGCAAGTGGATCGCCAACGACGACTTCGGCGGGCAGCTCAACCCCCTGCTCCGCTTCGAGAAGCCCCAGTCCGGGCAGTACGACATCTGGGTCGGCACCTTCAACAAGCAGCCCGTCCCCGCCAAGCTCCTCATCACCGAGCTGCCCGTCGACACCAAGGTCGTCGTCGCGCCGACCCCGACCCCTACCCCGGTCAAGGGGGTCCGCCCCTTCTTCGTCATGGGCCACCACGCCAACAACGTCGCCGTCTTCAACGACCACGTCGCCAACGGCGCCACCGTCATCGAGCACGACATCCACATGTACACCCCGACGCTCACCTTCTCCGGCTCGGACAAGATCTACGTCATGCACTTCCTCAAGGACGAGTTCACCCGCAAGTTCACCAACTCCGACGGCGTCGACGCCTACTACCGCAACGTCAAGTCGCACATGGACGCCGGCCGCGTCGTCGGCGTCGTCTGCGACGTCAAGACGACGCTCGTCTCCGACGGCCCCATCCACTACTCCGCCAACTCCGCCAACCCCCGCCACTACGGGCGCGTCCTCGCCAACACGCTGAAGCGCAACGGCATCCCCGCCAGCCGCGTCGTCATGGGCATCGACCAGCCCGACTCCTGGGCCAGCGAGTTCATGAAGGGGGTCCGCTGGGACGCCCAGTACGACGCCCTCGTCAACCTCTACGTCCCCTACTCCAAGGACACCTTCAAGGTCACCTCCCAGGCCGTCATCGACCAGTGGGCCAACACCATCGTCGCTGGCTCCGACGTCGGCGAACTCGGCATGGACGAGTCGGTCCGCGGCGCCTTCAGCACCCCCTGGCCCAACTGGTCGCGCTGGCTCACCCCCCTCGTCAACCGCCGACTCGCTCGCTCCGGCGACCTCCGCTTCGTCTACTACTGGACCATCAACAACGAAACCGACATGCGCAACGCCCTCGACGTCGGCGTCGACGGCATCCTCACCGACCATCCCGCCAAGCTCAAGGCCATCGCCGGCGAGCCGAAGTACAAGGACAAGTTCCGCCTCGCCAACAAGGACGACTTCATGGTCGCCGCCTCCGACCGCGTCAAACGCAGCCTGGACGACCCGTTCGTCTACCTCACCCTGCGCCACCAGGGGGGCTACGTCGCCAAGTTCTACGTCTCCTGGACCGTCAACGGCGCCCCCCAGTCCCGCGACTTCGGCTCGAAGACCCTCGGCTGGAGCGACACCCTCGCCATCCCGCGCAACGCCGCCAACCTCCGCGTCCACGCCCAGGCCGCCGTCTTCATCGCCACCTGGCGCGACATCCACAACGGCGGCGTCTCGGCCGGCTCGTTCGTCTCCCCCGCGTCCTACACCGCCGGCGGCACCACCCTCAACCGCACGTGGCGCTAGCGCGACATGCGCAGCGCGACGCAGGCCGTCCTTTCCCCAACCCAGGAGTTCCGCATGAAGAACCTGAAGAAGCAGATCCTCGCCGCGACCGCCTTCGCCCTGATGCTCGGCGTCTGGCTCGGCCGCAGCGACGGCCAGGGCGCCACCCCCGGCCTGCAAGGCAGCTGGACCGTCGTCTCCGTCACCGACAGCGGCAAGAGCCAGCCCGTCCCCAAGGGGAGCAGCGCCGCCTTCACCATGGACAAATTCTCGATGAAGGAGGGCAAGACCACCATCGACTACGCCTACAAGATCGACGCCAGCAAAAGCCCCAAGTGGATCGACCTCGCCGCCGGCGACGCCATGATCCTCGGCATCTACGAGATCAAGGGCGACACCCTCCAGATCTGCATGAACTCCCCCGGCGGCAAGCGAGCCACCCGCTTCGAGTCGAAGGACAAGACCGAGAACGACATCCTCATGGTCTTCAAGCGAGCCAAGTAGCGAAACCATATACCCCCCGGCTCGCCGGGGGTTGCGTGCGACCCAAGCCGATTCGATGAATCCTGATCGTGCCCCCCGCGTGGGCGCACGATCAGGTTCTTTTTGTTTCGACCTCTTTTGCGCGTCACCCCCCGGCAAGCCGGGGGCTATATGGCGCTCCGCCACGCATGTTTCCGTTTTCAATCCCTGGGCGCCGCCTCTTTGGACGACCGGCGCAGCAGCACGCGAATCGGTTTGGACGTGGCCATCGTTTCACCGGATGCGGGATTCCATTTCGTTCGCGAAGCTCAGCGCGCGTTTCGACGCGGCTTCGCCTTTTCCTGGGGAAGCTGCCCGCTCGCGGGGTCCGGGGTCGGCAGCAGGATGGCCTTCGGCAGCGGGCCGTCGATCTCGAACGCCGCGCCGCCCGGCATGGCCAGCCGAACGCCTACCGGAACCGCGCATTCCACGGGCGGCCCTGGCAGACGACGTGCCAGCGCTCGGCGCCGGTGCGGTCCACCTCGGCGACGCGGCGGCTGGTCATGCTGGTGACGAGGAAGTTGCCCGTCGGCAGGCGGGTGGCGCGGAACACGCCCTGGTAGGTGAAGCCCCAGACCTCCTGGCCCTGCGGGTCGAGTTCGCGGACGCGGTTGTTGGCCATCGTCGCGACGAGGTAGTTGCCGTTGGGCAGCAGTTCGACGCTGCACCAGTTGCCGTTCGACCCGGTGGCGATGGGCGGGTTCTGCTTGCCGGTCTTGGGGTCGAGTTCGATGATCTGCCCCTGGGCGGTGATGGCGACGATGGTTCCCTTGCGTGTCTTGTGGGCGCTGAAGATGTAGAACTGCGGGCCGGGTTGGAGGCGGTAGACCGCCGACTGGTCGGGACGGATCTCCATCACCTCGTTGTAGGTGGCGACGAAGGTGTTGCCGTTGGCGAGGCGCTGGGCGGTGATGGGGGAGTTGTTGCGGGGCAGGAACTCCCAGACTTTCTTGCCGTCGGGGGTGCGTTCGGTGACGCGGTTGGCGCCGCTCTCGCAGACGAGCACGTTGCCGTTGGG
>JAYSSW010000671.1:0-3559 GCA_043720335.1 Planctomycetia bacterium | reverse complement strand
GACGCGCAGCGGAGCGCGGGAACCGCGCGATGATGCAATCGAAGGTCGTCGCGTGGGACGTGGTTGACACGCGACGACACGATCCAACATCGTCGCATGGTTCCCGCGCTCCGCTGCGCGTCGCGGCTAAACTCCGCGCTCGATGGCATCACCGCGCTTCTTTCTCAAGAACCCCGACTTTGCCGACGATAACGATGATGCCGGCTATGCGCTGCGTGGCGGCTGGGGACATTGTTTCGGCAGAGGATGGGGACAATGCGCGGACTCTTGCGATCCTGCCGCTGTGGACTGGGGCTTCTCCTGGTAAGCTCGCTCGTCTGGGCGAATTCAGGCTGCTCGCGGTCCTTCTTCCGCAAGCAGGCCGACCAGGACGTTTCCCAGGTCCTCAGCGACAAGGACGTCTTCCCGCAGTGGAAGCTCGAAAACATGCACGCCTACCCCGACCCGCGGGCGCGCTTCGCCGATCCGACCAACCCGGACCGGCCTCCGATGCCCCCGGACGACCCCGCCGCGAAGTTCCTCGGCCCGACGCCGCAGAGGCCGCCCCACCACGGCGGCGTCTCCCGCGTCGAGGGGGAGGGCTACGTCGCGCTGCTCGAACAATGGGACGCGCAGAACCGCGCCGAGAAGGGCGTGCAGGCGAAGCAGACGGTCCAGGGGGACATCCTCCAGGCGTCGTTCCTCCAGGACAAGAAGCCGGACGTGCTGCCGGACCTGATCCGCGACAAGAAGCCGGAGGAGCTGCCGGCGCCTCGCGTGGTGGACGACCTGCCCCGCGTGGTCGACACGGACGCGAACGGGAAGCGTCCGCCGTACCGGGTGAAGTACGACCAGGCGGTGGAGCTGGCGCTCATCAACAGCCGCGAGTACCAGACGCGGCGCGAGGACGTGTACTTGGCGGCGCTGCCGGTGACGCGCGAGCGTTTCGCGTTCGGGCCGCAGTTTTTGGCGCTGGGCGAGGCGATCCGCGAACGGACGGGCGAGAACACGCCGCTGGGCCGGGGCGACCGCTGGCAGGCGGGGGGCACGCTCGGCGCGTCGAAGCTGTTCTCGACGGGGGCGCTGCTGCTGTTCTCGTTCGCCAACCAGACGGCGGTCGAGCTGACCAACCCGGCCAACAAGCGGATCAGCAGCACATCGTTCATCAACCTCGACTTCATCCAGCCGCTGCTGCGGGGCGGCGGCAGGGCGGTCACGCTCGAACCGCTGACGCTCGCCGAGCGCAACCTGCTCTACGAGATCCGCTCGTACGCCCGCTTCCGAAGGCAGTACTACCAGTACCTGATCGGCGGCAGCGTGCTGCCCAGCTACGGGCGCACCGGCATCGGCAGCCTCAACGGCGCCACGCTGCTCAGCGCGGTCAGCAACTCCAACCAGGCCCGCTCGCAGATCTCGCCGTCCGGCGCCGGCACGCTGTTCCTCGGCCAAGGCGGGACTTCTCCGTCCCCCGACGAGGGCTTCCTCAGCAACGTCTTCAAGCGCGCGGTGGTGGAGCTGAACCGCCAGAACGTCGTACGCTTCAAGAAGGTGGTCGAGCTGTTCGAGGCGTACGAGAGCGGCGGCGAGGTGTCGTCGCTGCAGGTCGGGCAGATCCAGCTCTCGCTGTTGAACAGCCAGTCGCAGGTGCTGACCAGCGAGCAGGACTCGCGCGACTCGCTCGACCGCTTCAAACTCCAGCTCGGCCTGCCCCTGTTCACCCCCATCGAGCTGGACGACCAGCAGTTCCAGCCGGTCATCAGCCAGTTCGAGAAGTTCGACAAGGCCATCGCCGACGGCGAGGCGGCGGTCAAGGAGTTCGAGAAGCTCGACAACCTCGACCAGCCGGCGATGATCCGCGCCGGGATGCAGAAGCTGGTCGACGAGTCGCCGCTGACGAAGTCGGCGCCCCAGTTCCGCAAGCAGGCGAACCAGCGCTGGGAGCGCTGGCGCAAGGACTACGCCAGCGACAAGGCGGTGCTGGAGGAGCTGGAGAAGCTGCGCACCGAGCGCCGCAAGCTGCTCGACCAGAAGGACGTGCTGGAGGAGAAGGAGCAGTCGCTGTCGGAGAAGGACGCGGCGAGGCTGAAGGCGGTCGAGGGCAACCTGTCCATCGGCGAGCTGGAGTACGCCACGCGCCGCTACGAGACCGCTCCCTGGGAGCTGGAGGGCAAGGACAAGGCCAAGCGCGAGGTGCGCTCCGGCCGCTGGCGCGACCTGCGCAACGCCTTCATCCTGGTCCTCGGCGAAGCGAGCAACGAGCGGCTGGCGCAGCTGCGCCCCGCCTGGCCGAAGCTGCCCGGCGTCGTGGTCGACGGCGTCGACCTGTCGACCGCCGACCTGGAGCAGTGCTACGACGTGGCGACGCGGACCGCCATCGAGAACCGCCTCGACCTGATGAACGCTCGCGCCCAGCTCGTGGACGCCTGGCGCCAGGTGGCGGTCTTCGCCAACGGGCTGCTCGGCACGTTCAACGTCGCCTACCACCTCGACAGCAGCACGCCGCCGGACTTCGCCAAGCCGCTGGCGTTCCAGCCGGCCAACACGCGCAACCAGCTGGTGATGAACCTGGAGCTGCCGCTGGTCCGCGTGGCGGAGCGCAACGCCTACCGCGCCAGCCTGATCGCCTACCAGCGGGCCCGCCGCGCCTTGCAGGAGGTCGAGGACCGGATCGTCAACGACGTGCGGTCGGAGGTCAGGCAGTTGCAAGTGCTGGCGCAAACGTTTAAGATCAATCAGCAGGCGGTCGAGCTGCAGTACCTGCAGGTCGAGAGCGCGCTGGAGACGTTCCGCCAGCCGCAGGCCGCGGGCGGCGCCGGCAGCAACTCCGGCAGCGCCGCCGCCCTCACGCAGCAGCTCAACAACGCCTACAGCGCCCTGCCCCGCGTGCAGCAGCAGCTTTTGAAGAACTGGCTCGACTACCAGGTGGGGCGACAGCAGCTCCAACTGGACCTGGAACTGATGACGCTCGACGCCCGAGGAGTCTGGATCGATGAACAACCCGCAGCTCAGCCCCGCTCCGAACCCGCAGCAGCACCCGCAGCCCCCGGCGCCGCACTCGTCCCCCGCAACGGGCGCGCCGGCAACGATGTCGCTCAGCGCCTTGCCGCCCGAGCGTCGACGGAGCTGGTTCGCTAGGAACCGCATCCTCGTCCTCGCGCCGCTCGCCCTCGTCGTCGTCGCGGGCGCCATCGCGGTCACGATCATGAGCCGCGGAGGCCGCGCCCCCTACGCCGGGCCGGTCTGGAAGGTCGAGAAGCAGAAGCTCCAGCTCACCGTCACCGAGCGCGGCACGCTGGAGTCGGCCGAGAACAGCGACATCGTCTGCCGCGTCAAGGCGGGCACCAAAGGCAGCACCATCGCGACCACCATCAAGTGGATCGTCGACGACGGCACCCAGGTCGTCAAGGGACAGAAGCTCATCGAGCTGGACGACTCCGGCCTGTACGAGCAGCTCAAGAGCCAGAACAACATCGTCAACCAGTCGCGCTCGGGGTGGATCTCGGCGAACGAGAACCTGCTGATCGTCGAGAGCCAGAACTTCAGCGACATCGAGTCGGCCAAGGTCAACCGCAACCTCGCC
>JAYSSW010000670.1:0-1557 GCA_043720335.1 Planctomycetia bacterium | reverse complement strand
GCCAAGCGAAGGAAAATCCCCCTTCGCTTGGCGCTCCGGCTCGGACGATCCAGTTTTCTATCCGAGCCTGAGCGCCAAACGAAGGAAGATCCCCCTTCGCTGGCGCTCAGGCTCGGGCGATCCAGACGGAACCAGTAGTGCCAAGCAACGGATCCGGCGCATGCGCCATGCCCAAGGGACGACAGGAAGGAAGCACACCTCATGACGACAACACCAGCGGTTCGCGGCGATTTCGCCGCGCGTTTGCACGACGCACTGGCGGCGGCCCGACCGGCCAGCGATTTGTTCCTGTCCCCGTTCAGCGTCCAGACGGCGCTCGCCATGGTCGCCGCGGGGGCGAAAGGCGAGACGCGCCGCGTGCTGGCCGACCTGATCGGGGCGCCTCTCGACGTGGCGGAGCAGAACCGCCAGTACGCCGCGTTGCTCGAGTCGGCCAGCCGCGCGGGCGACAGCCACGTCCAATGGACCGTCGCCAACTCCCTCTGGGTGCAGCAAGGCGACGGCCTGCGGCCCGACTACCAGAAGACGGTCGCCGAATGCTACGGCGGCGCCTGCAACGAGCTCGACTTCCGTGCGCTGCCCGACCAGGCGGTGAAATCGATCAACGCCTGGGTCGAAGGCAGGACCGCCGGGAAGATCAAGGAGCTGGTCCGGCGCCAGCACCTCGCCGGGGACACGCGGCTGGTCCTGGCCAACGCCGTCTGGTTCAAGGGGAAGTGGGCCGTCGAGTTCGACAAGACCCTCACCTGCGACGAGGACTGGCACGGCGCCGGCGGCGTCCGCAAGACGCCGATGATGCGCCGCAAGGGGGGCTGCCTGTACCACGAGGAGGCGGATTTCCAGGCGATCGACCTTCCCTACCAGGGCGAGCAGACGTCGATGCTGGTCGTGCTTCCCCGCAAGCCGGACGGCCTGGCGGCGCTGGAGGGCAGGTGGGCCGCCGGGCACGCCTACGCGCAGGTGACGGGCGCCTTGGCCCGCGAGAAAGCCGTCCTGGTCTCGCTACCCCGCTTCAGGATGGCGACGGAATCACAGCTCCGTCCCGCCCTGAGCGCCCTGGGCGCCGCCTCGGCCTTCCAAGACGGCGCGGATTTCAGCGGCATCGGCGCGGGCCCGTTGAGGATTTCGGAAGTGGTCCACAAGGCGTTCATCGAGGTCAACGAGGAAGGGACGGAGGCGGCGGCAGCCACGGCCGTCGTCATGTCCAAAAGCGCCGCCGTTGCGAACGTGCCCAAGGTTTTCGTCGCGGACCATCCCTTCCTGTTCCTGATCCGCGACAGGAAGACCAACGCCGTCCTGTTCAGCGGCCGCGTGCTGGAACCGGTCGCCCCAGCGCCGTAAGGCGAACGGCAGGTGCAACGTGCCCAATGCCGTTCGGCGACTCGAGAGGTGGCTTTGTTCGGCCCCCCTCTCCCCCTGCGGCAATGCCATCGTTCAACGACTGCGCCCCTGTCGCGGGGGTGAGGGGGGAACCGCATGCAGAGGCCGAAAATGACGACAGTGATGCGCGAGGAACAGCCCCCCTCACCCCCGTCCCCTCTCCCCCCGCGACAGGGG
>JAYSSW010000669.1:0-3565 GCA_043720335.1 Planctomycetia bacterium | reverse complement strand
CCAGACCTTCCACCGCCAGGCGGGCGTCCCCAATGGCGGACTGCTCGCCTTCCCCTCCGATCGCATCGTCCTGATCGGCGAGAACATGACCGACCAGGATTTCGCCAGCCTCCTCGCCGGCAAGGGCACCCGCAGCAACTTGGCCCCCGAGCTCCAGGCGCTCCTGGCGGCGCAGGCGGGCGGCGAGATCAATTTCGCCGTGATGATCGACAGCCAGATGCGCAACGCCATCCCCGCCGGGGGCGGTGCCATGCCGGTCCCGGGCCTCGCGGACCTCACCCAGGTGATGCAGAAAGCCAAGGGCGCCAGCGGCTCCTTCCTCAGCCAAGGGGGCGGATACCAGCTCAACATCGCGCTCACCTGTGACAATCCCATCGACGCGGGCAAAGCCAAGAACGCTTTTGACGGCCTGAAATCGATGATCCCGCTCCTGGGCATGCTGGGCGGCCCCAAGGGAGGCCCGCCGATGACCAACATCCTCGCCGACCTGGGCAAAGTCCAGATCAAGTCCGAGGCGGCCGTCTGCTCCGCCAGTCTCACGATCTCCCAGGCGGCCGTCAACGAGATGGAAGGCCTCGCGAACGCGGCGGGCGGTCCTCCCGGCGGCGGCTTCCCGCCTCCCGGCGGCGGCGGCTTCAACCCCAACGACGGCTGGGGCCCGCCTCCCGGCGGCATCCCGCCGCTTCCCCCGTTCCCCAAGAAGAAACGCTGACCGCCTCTCCGCGAACAAGCAAAGGCCGGCGAGACTCATGTCGCGCGGGCCTTTTCTCGTTCCGATGTTTCACGCCGACATCGCGTCCAGCGCAGCCCGACGAAGAGCTGGCACGGTGTCGCGGTGGTCGCCTTGCAGGTAGTAGCTCTCGCCGCCGTCGGCCACGGTCCGCACCAGGATCGTCTTCCACGGGCGGTAGTAGTAGCGCGGGTCGCTCTTCGGCGCCTGCTTGCGGTGGTCGTCGTCGATGGCGATCAGGTCGAACACGCCGGTCGTGAACTTCTTGATGACCCGGCCTTCTTGGTGCGCGACGTTGCGGGCCATCGACAGTGCCTTCAAATACACTTCCGGCCCCATCACGGCCGAGCCGAGGCTGAGCAGCACGCCCCCTTCGAGCGATTCGACCGATTGGGCGAAGATCAAGAAGTCCTGGTAGCTGGCCTGGCCGAGCGCCGCCCCGTCGCAGTTGGGGTGCTCGTGGATGATGTCGTAGCCGACCCCGACGTGAACCGTGACCGGCACGCCAAGCCGCGTCGCCTGCGCCAGCACGCTGATGTCCTTGTGCGGGAAATCGCCTTCGAGGATCGCCCGTCCCAGCGTTTCACCAAGGCCCAGCCCGTCCCTGGCGCCTTGGACGATCGCGTCGTTCATGCGCCCCGTCTCGCGCCACAGGCCGAACTCGCCGGTCTGGATGTAGCGGGCAACTTCTTCTAAAGTAGCACCGATGAGGGCGTATTCCCAATCGTGAATTGGCCCCGCTCCATTCATCGCGATGTGCGAGACAAGGCCTTTTTCCATCAAGTCGATGAGGTGACGAGCTGTACCTGCACGGAGCACATGGGCACCAATCATGAAAATCCTGGCTCGTCCATGTTGTCGTGCTTCAGTCAATCTTCGCGCAAGTATTGGCAAAGCCTCATGAACGTAGCTAGATGGCGGGGAATCAAGAGGAAGGACATTGGACAAACCGATCAAATGTTGCCTCTCAGCAAGAGGTTTGATCAACAGTCGCGATCTATCAAAACTTGGAAAGGGCATGGCTACTTCTTTGCTTCTTCGATGACGATCTTCGACTTGCCGCGGTACTGCGTGAGGATCGCCTCGCGCAGCCGTTCGCCGTACACCTCCTGCACGAACGGCTTGACATCGACGTACTTCACGTCGCGGCCCGGCTTGCGGTCGACCGCGAGGATCAGGTGGTGGCCGAACTCCGTCTGCACCGGGTCGCTCATCTGGTACGCCTTCAGCGCGAACGCCACACGCGCGAACGGCTCGACCATCTGGCCGACGCGCGGGAAGAAGCTCAGGTCGCCCCCCATCGCCTTGCTGGGGCAGCTCGACTCCTTCGCCGCCGCCTCCGCGAACGCCTTGTCAATCGCCGTCGCCCGCGCCTTCTCCGCTTCCAACGCGTCGGTCCCCGCCGGCAGCTTCGCCAGCGCCGCCTTCACTTCGTCCTCGATCTGCTTCTTGATCGCCAGCGTCTTCGTCAGCCCCTCAGCGCCCTTGGCGTCGCCGGCGACCAGGATGTGCCTGGCGCGGACCCGGCTGTCGTTGAACATGTCGGTGTTCTTCTCGAACATGCCTTGCAGTTCCTTGTCGGTCCCCTGCTTCAGCACGAACTTGTCCCAGCGCAGCGACGCCGTCAGCTCGCGGCGCAGGTCGTCCTCCGACAGATGCAGCTTCTGGAGCATCTTGGGGAAGTCCTCGTTGTTGTCCTTCGCCTCGGCCTGCATCTTGCCGATGAACGCGTCGATCTCCTTCGACTCGATCTTGATGTCGAGCTGCAGCAGGTACTGGTCGATGATGGCGTTGTCGACGAGGAAGGTCAGCACCTCCGTGCGAGCCTCGCCCCGCTTGGCGGGCGGCACGCGCATCAGCCCGCGATAGACCGCCAGCTCCGGGATGACCTGCCCGTTGACCGTCGCCGCCTTCACGTCGCCCTTCGGCGGCATGTCCCCAGTGACAGGCGCGACCGGCGCCTGGGCCGTGACGACCCCCGCGAGCAACAGCAGCAAGCCGCCGAGCAGCATCGAACGCAATGACGCAACCATGCGTGAACCTCCCATGCCATCCATCGTCGAGACTTCGCCAGGGCCGCCCCTGGAGGCCCCGCATTCTAGCCTGCCACGCCAATCCGACCAATACGAAGTTGCGGCGGCGCGATCTTGCCGACTTTTCCGAATTTGCAAATTTTTCCAATAACGTGCTTGACATAGGCCCACGACTTCGGTTAGTATTCCGTGCGTTGCTCATGGAATTGCACCCTTTCACGAGAGCTGCCCATGTCGCGTACCCCCCCCCCATCTTCGCAGCAAGTTCGCACGCTTGATCCTTGAGACGCTGGAACAGCGTGATATTCCGTCCGTTTCCCAATGGGCCAATTCCGTGATTGGCTTCAGTTCACAAACCGCAGGACCGAGTTTCACCGCTCAACAAGCGACCAGCCCGCCGAACGTGCCGACCTACGGTGGTTCCGCATCGGCTTGGTCGCCCAGCGCGATGGACGGCACCACCGAATACGTCGAACTCGGCTTCGCTACGCCCGTGCACGCTACCGAAGTACGTATCCGCGAGAACTCCGCGAACGGCTTCGTCACCCAGGTCGAAGCCCGCGACACCAACGGCGCCCTGCACATCCTCTGGACCGGCACCGACACGACCGCCACGGGCAGCCCCGCCGACTTCGTCGTCTCCATGAGCGCGACCAGCTACCTCGTGCAGAGCATCAAGGTCACGATCACCACCGACGCGCACCTGGGGCAGTACGAGCAGATCGACGCCATCCAGTTGACGGGGGACCGTCCGCCCGTCGCGGTCGATGATGTCTACAGCGTGCCACAGGACCAAACCAGC
>JAYSSW010000668.1:0-7482 GCA_043720335.1 Planctomycetia bacterium | reverse complement strand
TCGCGACAGCCCGCACAGGTGACATCGCCCATGCTCGTCAGCCTATGAAATCGCTCCGCCGCCAGCTGCGCCTGGGAAAAGCCGGTGAACGGTTACCTCAAATGAAAACACTCCGATACTCTTCGCTTATCTCAATTTCGATGATGTCGACCATACCGGAATGCACGAGTTGCTGCTTGAATTCGGATTTCGCGACGAGTGATTGCGGCGATGTGTTTCGTTCGGCATCGCCGCCGAGGACCCGCAGCTCAAGGCGATCCGCGGCATGTGGGAGCAGGAGCTTCGCCAGGCAATCCAGAAGCTGCCTGAAGTGCGGTTCGAGGGGTGAGCCGATCGCAGGGAAGTGGAGTTGCACGATCGTGCGGGCCGATGTACAGCGTGATGGTTACTTCCGCTTCGCTCTGGTGTCGAATGCTGCATGGAGTCGACATGTTTCGCCGTTTCCGCGCCATGCCCGTCGGGGCGATGGTGGCGTGTCTTCTGGCCAACGCGACCTTCGGCTGCCAGCTTGCGCGACCCACGCCGTACTCGACTCCCGCTGCTTCGGGCTTGAACACGCGCGACTTGATCGACGTGGTGGCCCAGGGGGAGGCGGATGATCTCAACCCTTCCGCCCAATTGGTCGCTGGCGCCGAGCGGGTCCGCATCGAGCGGCAGAACAAGTTCTGGGAGCAGTCCAAGAAGGAAGGCGGCGTGGGAGCGACGCAGCCGAGCCGCAGCATCCTCTGCCTTTCCGGCGGCGGCTCGTCGGGAGCGTACGCCGTCGGCGTGCTGGTCGGCTGGTCCCAGAGCGGCGACCGGCCGACGTTCGACGTGGTGACGGGCATCAGCACCGGAGCGCTGATTGCGCCGTCCGCGTTCCTGGGCCCGAAGTACGACGACGCGATGAAACAGTTCTTCACGACCGTGGAAAGCAAGGACATCTACACCGTCCGCCGGTTCTGGGGGATGTTCGACGAGTCGTACGCCGACACCGCCCCGCTGGCCGCCCGCATCAAGACGTTCGTCTCCGCCGAACTGATGCACGACCTGGCCGAGGCCCACCACCAGGGCCGCAGGCTGTACATCGGCACGACCGAGGAGGAGGGCAAACAGTTCGTCATCTGGGACATCGGGGCGATGGCCGTGCGGAACGGACCCGGCGACCGCGAGCTGATCGGCAAGGTCCTCCTCGCTTCCTCCGCTGCGCCCGGCTTCTTCCCAGCGGTCAAGATCGACGTCATCGTCGACGGCGACAAGCACACCGAACGGCACGTCGATGGCGGCGTCTCGCAGGCGCTCTTCTACCGCCCGCCGTTCGTCCCCCCCAGCGACCGCTCGAACGTGGCCGCCCGCGACGTCGCCGGCACCAAGGTCTACGTCATCGTGGCCGGCAAGCTCTACGCCGACCCGGAAGTGACGCGCCCATGGTCCCTGAACCAGGGGGGCAACATCTCCACCCTCATCTACGCCCAGACGCGCGGCGACCTCCAGCGGCTCTACACCGTCTGCCTGCTGGCGGGCATGGACTACTACGTGTCGGCGGTTCCCCCCGAGTATCCGATGACGACCTCGAGCGCGGAGTTCAAGCCCGCCGAGATGACGGCGCTGTTCGAGGAGGGACGCCGGGTGATCCACTCCGAAACTCCGTGGCGCACGCTGCCGCCGGGCGTCGGGGCGGGCGAAAGCACGCTGACGCGGATGGGCCCGAACCTGAGATACCTGCCGCGCGGCCCCCTGCTGCCGATCAGCGGGCCGAAGGGCCTGCGCATCCCGCCACGACCATACATCGACCGCGAAACACTCCAGGCCGTCCCGCTGGGACCGCTGGTCAAATGACCGAACGTCCAGCCCGACGACCGACGAGTCATCGGCCGTTGCGGGTTTCCACGCTGGGCTTCGACTTCAGTCCCACGGTGTTCACGGCGATGACGCGGTAAGTGTGCTGCTTGCCTTCCGCTTTCGCGTCGGTGAACTGCATCGGCACGAGCGGCTGCGTCGGCGTGTCGCTGTATTGCAGGTTCTGGAAGATCGGCCGGCCGAACGCGTTTCTGCCCTTTTCGGGCACGTTGGCGAGGAATTGGCCGTCGCGCTCGATGATGAAGCCAGCCAGCCCGCTTTCAAGGTCGGCCTCGGCTTCCCACGTCAGTTGGTTGCCTTTCATGCGCACGTTGGTCGGCGCCGGCGGCGGCGTGGTATCGGCCACCTTCGTGTCCTTGACGTACTCCATCCACGCCTTCGCGACCGCTTCGTTGGGCAGCCAGGCGGCCTTTTTCGCGTCGTCCTTGTACATCGCGGCCGGCGCCGGGTCGCCGCCGAGGACCGGGGCGAGCCACGCCTTGTCGGTCGGCATGGCCTGGAGCGGATCGCCGGCGGCTTTCGGCAGGCGAGCGCTCAGGCAGGCGTCGAGCCACGGAATCGCCAGGTAGCGCTGGTTGCCGCAGTCGTGGCTCGAAAGCGGGTCGACCGCGACGCCAACGAGGCCGCCCTTGCCTCGCAGTTCGTGGAAGAACGTTTCGTTGGCGGGCCAGACCCCCGCGAAGTTCTTCTCTTTGACCGTGACGCCTTCTTTCGTGCCGAGGTTGCACATGATCGGCACCCGCAGTGCGGCGTCGGGAAGGGTGTGCGCTTTGATCGTCGCGCGCTCCGGCGTCGGCTTCAGCAGCGGCACGCCCGAACGCAGCCAGGCGGCCGCGATGCGGTCCGGGTGGAGCATCACCATGCCGCCCGCCCAGTGGCCGCCGCCGCTGTGGCCCCACAAGGCCCACGGCAGCTTGGCCAGCTCGGGATGCCCCGACTTCGCCCCGAGATCGACGAGGCACTTCTGGAACGCCGCGTCGGAGCCATTGCGCGGATCGCACCACCTCTGGCAGTCGGCCTTCTCCGGCTGCTCGAACGCCGGCGACAGCAGCGCACAGCCATGCTTCTTCGCCAGCGCCTGCCAGTGCAGGTCGTACGCGCCGGTCAGCCCCGACTTGCACGACCCCTCGCCGCACCCGTGCTGATGGACGATGACGCCACGCAGCGTCGTCACGTCCTTCGGAATCCAGATCGTGAAATTGGCGGCGAAAGCCAGCTCGCCCGGCTTGGCGGAAGCCGCGTAGCGCACGCGGTAGCAGGGCGGCTCCGCCGGCGGAAACATCTCGTACGCGGCATTCTGAGCGTGCAGCTCCGCCACGCCAGCGACGAGAAGGAGGCAAGCGAGCCAGCGACAATTTGCAGCGGAGAGGTGCATGGGTCGGGTTCTCCTGGAAACGTGTTCATCGTGATATGAGTTATTTCTGCGAGCATTGAAGAAGACGAGAAACGCCAAGTGTCATTGGCAATCGCCGCGTCGTATTGCGAACAAGTGTGTGAAGGAGCGCTGCGCCCCGGTTCATTCGAGAATACGACAGAAGGAGGGGGGGGGCACTCGTCCTCATTTTCGTCATTTGAGCCAAAAAGTGGCCCGAAGTTGTACCTCCACTGAAGCGCGAGGCTCATGCCGATCGCCCCGTCGAGTGGGCCCGAAAGAAATCGCGTCCACTCGTTTGGATTCGCAGCACGCGCGGAATCCTTGCGAACTTCGATGACCCAGTTGTCGGCGGCGTCCACGATTCCGAGATGGAGCGGGCGAATGCCGGGAATCGCTTTCAACGACTCAAGATCCGAATCGGGAATCGGCGTTTTGTCCCCCTTCATTCGGTCGTTGTTGGATTTCTGAAACTCCTTTTCCGCCCTGCTGATGATCGAAAGGATCTCATTGTCATCACGCAAATGATCGACAAGGGACAGCAGCCGCTTGGCTCGCCAGTCGCTCTGATTGATGTAAGCGAGAAATCGAAACACCCGCTGCGCTCTCGCTTCGTCGTTCTCGACAAGCCACTCGCGGTGCTTCAGAGGCTGTTTGAGAAGCCTAGTTTGTTGCGGAATTGGCACTCAACAAACCCGAAAAACCGTGTTTTTCATGCCCTTAGGCAGTATCTTTCTGTCCAGTATTGGCCTTTTCAAACAGCCACTCAAGGCGATTCGACACAGATTGTGGTCAGCTACCTGCGAACCTCGCAGATAGCGTGATTGGATGATCTGGAGGCGAAACGGCGATTTCTTCTTCGCGTCCTGATAGTCGGTAAGCAGGACGAGGATGTCATGTTCGCTTCCGAGCAATCGCTCGTAGGCCGAGTAGTACGGCTCGCTGGTGCAGTAGTTTTCCGATGGGGATTTGACGCCGAGATCGAGGTCTGGCAGATCGACTCCCCTTGCCGGGTTGATGCGGAGTGGCGGAACCGATTGCCCCGCGAACGTGTGCGTTTCCAGCACTGCAACCAAAAGCATCTCGACAACGCTTCCGACCGTTTTTCCATCGAGGTTTGGCAGTGCTCTTCTGGCTTTCAGCCCCTCGAACCAATGCGGGAGTTTCTGGCCTCTTCCGATGCGCGAAAGCACCGGTTCCAACGCGTCGACATCGTTGCCGGAAAGGGCGGAATTGACGCGTGCAATGATCTCGCTGAGGCTGTTTTGAAGCCTTGCGCGGAGTTCAGCTTTGGTAGGCATAGTCATACAACGTTCGTTGCCGGTTGATGTGCCGGTACTCGGACTCCAGGATGCCCTCGGAGAGCAGCCGTCGTATCACCCACTCCGCCATCGGCGGCGGGACAGCGTTGCCGTATAGTCCATACTGGTCGTAAACGGAGGAAACTGCGCAGTGATCGTCGGGAAATCCTTGAATTCGGGCGTACTCGATATTGGTCAGGCGACGATAGCGCTCCCCGATCTTGTAGCGTTCGTAGTGGCGGCTTGTTGTCGAAGTCAGGGTTGGCGCCAGGCCATTGATGCCGAAAATCGTGTACCCCATGCGTGCCCCGCCAGCCTGGTTGCTCAGGATCTCGACGCCTTGAACGTATTTGTTCACCGGCGTGTTTTTCCCCAGCCATTGCAACGTCGCGTCGGTAAAGTCGAACTCGATGGGGGTCATAGGTTGGAGAACTTCTCGGACAGGCACAAGCGGCAGAGAGCAGGAAAATGTCTCAAGATTCGCGGCGATGAAGCGGCCGTCGGAAGCCATGCCCCAGACTGGGAACCGCTTGCCGTGCTCCTCGATAGAGGTCCATGACGCGCGATCGGTGAGCCCGTCGACGTTGCCTTGGGCCAGATCTTCGCGAGTCGCCAGCCGAATACTGGGGAATCCATTGCTTCGATTTGCTTCCCTGCGCACTCCCGCAATGAAAACCCGCTGCCGGTTCTGCGGAAGTCCCAAATGCATCGCGTTGACAAGTCGCCATTCGATGTCGTAGTCGAGATCAGCGAGCGAAGAAAGGATGGTGGCGAAGTGCAGTCCATCTTCCATCGTCAGCAACCGTTTGACGTTTTCAAGAACGAAAAATCGAGGGTGGTGCGCTTTGATCGTGTCTACGATTGTCTGAAACAACGTGCCCCGCGAGTCGCGGATGCCGCGTTTTTTGCCCGCGCTGCTGAACGGTTGACAAGGGAAGCCACCCGTTAGCAAGTCGTGGGGGGGGTATGCTCGCCGCAAAACGGTGAATGTCGCCTTCCTTGATCTGGCTGGAACCGAACCGGCTGCGATAGACCGCGCAAGCCTTTTCACAGATGTCGTTTGCCCACAGGGTGTTGAGCATTACCGCATCGGCGGCCCGGCGGAAACCGCCGATACCTGCAAAAAGTTCAACAGTGTTCATGCGGGTGGTGTTCCCATGCGTCATGGTAGTTTCATCGGCGTTACGCGTTCAGAGATTCCTAAGCAAATCATCCCGGCCACATACTGCTTCGGAGTCACCGATCCGAGTCTGCCTCGCCCCGGCTCAGCGGGGAAGGGCCACATTGTGGTAGATTTCCTGCACGTCGTCGCAGTCGTTCAGCATGCCCAGGAATCGCTCGAACAGGGCGTAGTCTTCCTCGCTGAGCGTCTTGGCCGTCTGGGGAAGGAACGTGATTTCCTGGTGTTCCAGCTCAATGTCTGGAAACGCCTTGAGCAGTGCGGATTTGGCTTTCAAGAACTCGGCGGGAGGGGCGAAGACCGTGATGGTGCCGTCCTTGCTTTCGACCTCCTCGACGGCGATGTCCGCGGCGAACATGGCCTCCAGCACCTTCTCCTCGTCGTCGCCTTCGAAGGAAAGGATCGCCAGGTGATCGAACGACATCACAACGGATCCGTTGGAAGCCAACTTGGACCCGGTCTTGGTGAAGCAACTGCGAATATCGGAGATGGTGCGCATGTTGTTGTCGGTCAAGCAATCGACAATGACCAACGCGCCGCCGGGACCGAACCCCTCGTAACGCGCGGGTTGGAAGTCCTCGCCCCCCGTGCCGGCGGCTTTCTGGATCGCCTTGTCAATGACATGGCTCGGGACATTTTCGCGCTTGGCTTTCTCGACCAGGGTGCGCAGACCCGGATTGGCGTCCGGGTCGGGCACGCCATTCTTCGCTGCCATGTACAGCTGTTTGCTGTACTTGGAGAAGAGCTTGGAGTTCTGCGCGGCGGTCTTGAAGATGGAATGTTTGCGCTTCTCGAAAATACGTCCCATATAAATCCTGCCTTTCAACTTTGCCAGGAGAGCCGTTCCATCATTGTATTTCAGTTCTCAGCGGTGCAGCGAATCAAGCCGCTTCGCAAATCGATCTGATCGCTTTCATCAACGAGCTACATAAGCAGGTATCGCTTCGGGATCTCCACCCCGGCAACGTACTGCAACTTTCCGATCCTGCATATCGCCGCTCGGAATTTGGAGAATCCTAAATTGCTTGAGCAAATTGAAGTTACGACGACTGCGTTTCTCGGAGGCCGTCTCTGCTGTCCCTGATTTCTAGTCTTTCCACGGGGTAGCGTGCTTGAAGCGTGCGTAGCGTGTGCGCCTTTCCCGGTGAATCGCGGGGCTACTCTCTTCGAGCGGCACTTGGCCAGTTGGTGACGTTTGGGCTGGTCGCAATCCAGGCTTTCCAATGAACTGGCCAACCCTCGGACTTCTCTGTGTTGGGGCTTCGCTGTGCTGGCTCCCGAGTTGGAGCCTCAAGCCGTCTTGCACGTCTGCTTGCCACGCCGCCGCAGAGCTGACTATTCTCGCTGTCTCGCATGCTTTGGTCAATGGGCTGGAAGCGCTGCGGCGGATTCAGCCGACGTTTCCAAGGCTTGCCGTTTGTCCCTGCCCGCTGCAAGTACCCGCCCGTCTGCTTCTCCGCCGTCGGGAGATCGCGGCGCCGGGAGGTGGGTGCATGGGCGGGGCCCACCTCCCGGCGCCGTGGTCGAGCGACGTTGGGCAGGCTTGCTCCCCTCTGCTCCCTCGGGTTCCCGCGCGCGGCAGTCTGAGCGGCTGGGAGCGGTTGAGGGAGCGTGGGTGCTAGTGCCGCATCTCTCAAACAGCGTTGCATAAGGTGGCGGCTTTCGCCAGTCGTTGGACTTCCCCCCGTTTGCGGCGGCGGGGTCGGTGTCCACCGTCCGGGCGAGGTGCGCGACGAACTCCGGTTCGGTGCGGGTCGCCTCCAGCGTCGGGCAGACGATCCTCCCCGTCA
>JAYSSW010000667.1:0-7489 GCA_043720335.1 Planctomycetia bacterium | reverse complement strand
GCAGCACCGCGCGAAGTGGCACTACGTCAACTTCGCCGTCAGCCCCGAGGCGGGCAAGGACTGGCCCGGACCCGACATGAACGAGAGCGTCCTGATCGGCATCCGCACCTGCGTCAGCGACCTCAGGAGCAACCAGGAAATGACCGCCGCCGACAAGGCGATGCGCCTGTGCTGGCTCGGCCACCTCGTCGGCGACCTGCACCAGCCGCTGCACGCCACCGCGTTCTTCTCGAAGCAGTTCCCCAAGGGCGACCTGGGCGGCAACCTTTACGAAGTCCGCAACACCGGCGGCCGCGTCAACCTCCACAAGCTCTGGGACGAGATCCTCGGCGGCGCCGAAGCGCAGAAGATCATCGCCCAGCACGTCAAGACCATCGTCTCCGAGCCGAAGCGGCAGCGCGAGGCGCTCGCGGAAAATCTCAAGCGGAAGGACGTGGAAGACTGGGCGCTGGAGAGCGTCGCCGACGCCCGCGAGTTCGTGTACCTGAAGCTGCAGCTCCCCGGCGCCAACGTCAGCAAGAAGGCGGCGCTCGACGACGTGCCGAAGCTGCCGGACGGGTACGAGGCCAACGCCCGCGACGTGGCCCGGCGCCGCATGGCCCTGGCCGGATACCGCCTCGCCGACGTGCTGAACGATCTGTACAAGGAGTGACCGTTTGGCCGTTCGCCTACGGCGAGCGCGGACGTGACGCCGCGCGGCGATATTGATTTTGGACGTGCGTCAGGCCCGCGTTCGCCGTAGGCGAACGGCTAAACGGGTTGGTTTCGTTGCATTGGAGTTTGCCTTGTCGCAGCAGAAAACCTGGGGCGGACGATTCACCGGCCAGACCGACGACCGCGTCGAGCGCTTCACCGAGTCGATCAGCTTCGACCAGCGGCTCTGGCGGCACGACATCGCCGCCAGCAAGGCCCACGCCCGCATGCTCGCGCACGTCCGCCTGCTGACCGGCGACGAAGCCGACCACATCGTCGCCGCCCTCGACGAGATCGGCGGCGAGATCGAGCGCGGCGAGTTCGCCTACTCGATGAAGCTGGAGGACATCCACACCCACATCGAACAGGCGCTCATCAAACGGCTCGGCGACACGGGCCGCAAGCTGCACACCGGCCGCAGCCGCAACGACCAGGTCGTCACCGACGTGAAGCTGTGGACGCGCGACGCCATCGACCAGATCGACGCGCTGCTCGTCGAGGCTCAACGCTCGTGGGTCCACCTGGCGGGGCTGAACCGCGACCTGATCCTGCCGGGCTACACGCATTTCCAGCGCGCCCAGCCCGTGCTGGCGCCGCACTACTGCCTGGCCCACGTCGAGAAATTGCAGCGCGACCGCGAGCGGCTCGCCGACTGCCGCAAGCGCGTCAACGTGCTGTCGCTCGGCACGGCTGCATTGGCTGGCACGTCGCTGCCGATCGACCGCGACTTCGTGAAGCAGCAGCTCGGCTTCGACTCGGTCGCCGCCAACAGTCTCGACGTGTCGAGCGACCGCGATTTCCTGCTGGAGTTCGTCTTCGACCTGACGCTGATCGGGCTGCATCTTGCTGGCTGGGCCGAGGAATGGATCCTTTGGTCGACGACCGAGTTCAACTTCATCGACCTGCCCGACGCGTTCTGCACCGGCTCCAGCATCATGCCGCACAAGAAGAACCCCGACGTGCTGGAGCTGATCCGCGGCAAGTCGGCCCGCGTGGCCGGCGCCCTGCATCAGTTGGTGGTGTTGGTGAAGGGGCTGCCCCTCGCCTACAACCGCGACCTCCAGGAAGACAAGGAAGCCCTGTTCGCCGCCTTCGACACCGTGGCGGCGTCGCTCGAACTCGCGGCCGCCCTGATCCGCGCGACGAAGTTCCGCGACGAAGTCATCAAGGGGCGGCTCGAAGACGGCTACCTCGACGCGACCACGCTGATGGAGTTCCTGGTCCTGCGCGGCGTGCCGCTGCGGTCCGCACACGAAGCGGTCGGCAAGCTGGTCCGCGCTTGCGAGGATCGCCGCTGCCGGCTCGCCGACCTTGCGCCCGACACCTACGACGCGATCCAGCCCGGACTCGGCAAGGAAGTCTTCCAGGTGCTCGGCGTCCCCAACGCGCTGAAGGCCTTCCAGAGCTACGGCTCCACCGCCCCCGCCCAAGTCGCCGCCCAGCTCGCCGCCTGGCAGCAGCGGTTGGCGAAGACCGAGAAACAAGCCGTCCCCGTTTAGAAGCTGTTTCAGAACCTCGTGGGACGAAAATCGTCACCAGCGACAGAAGGCGAGCGGCGCGGCTTGAGCGCCGCCGTGAAGAGGATCGTTCGTGCAAATGGCACGCATGTCGTTGCAAGCTCCACGTATCGTTGCGGACTTGCACGGCGGGCTTACGCCGCGCCGCTCGCCGTTGCCCGTGGATTTCGTCGCCTGACGTTTTGAAACAGCTTCTTAGCGCCCGCATGGCACGGCGGGACGCGAAACAAACGATCATCACCAGGGCCTGGAGATGGGAAGTTGTGCACGCCACGTTCCTGCGGGCGCTAAACGGGGACACCAATTCGGATTCGGCGTGCGGCGTGGGTTGGCGCATGTGCTATGCTTCAACGTCGAACACCGCCACCTCACGACTAGCGACTCCATGACGATAACCACTGCTCCGATACCTGACGCGGCTGCGCCTTCCGAGGACCGCGCGGCTGCGCCAGTGCCTGGGCACTGGATCGAGATCGCGGTGGGGCACGACGAACTGGTCAAGCATCGTGCCGCCTGGGAGTCGCTGGCCCGCGACGCCGCCGAGCCGAACGCCTTCCATGAGCCGGCCTTCTACCTTCCCGGCTTGCAGACGTGCGGCAGAGGGCTGCCTCTCCTGCACGTCCTCGTCTATCAGCGCTCCCCATCGCCCAAGATTCCGCCCATCCTCATCGGCTTCTTCCCGCTGCTGCGCCGGCGCGGCTTCCTGAAGATGCCCGTGAGCGTGCTGCAGCTCTGGCAGCACACCTACAACTTCCTCAACACGCCGCTGGTCCATCGCGACCACGCCCACGACTGCCTGACGCACTTCCTGAACTGGGCGCGCAGCGACCGCAGGTCGGCCACGCTGCTGGAACTGCCGCTGACGCACGGCGAAGGTCCGTTCCACCAGACGATGATCGACGTGCTGAACGAGCAGCGCCTGGTGTCTTACGTCGCCGAGCAGTACAACCGCGCGCTCTTGGTCCGCGCCCACGACGCCGAGGCGTACCTTGCCGATTCGATGTCGACCGGCAATCGCAAGGAGCTGCGCCGCCAGCGCCGCCGCCTCGGCGAGACTGGCAAGCTCGAAAGCCGAACGCTTCAACTCAACGAGTCGGCCGAGCCTTGGATCGAGCACTTCCTGCAGCTGGAGGCGAGCGGTTGGAAGCGCGACGAACACACCGCCTTCGCCTGCGATCCGGCCCACCAGAACTACTTCCGCGCCATCGCGACCGCCGCCCACGTGCGCGGCCAGCTCCACATGCTCGGCCTGTTTCTCGACGGCCAGCCAATAGCCCTCAAATGCAACTTCCTGTCGGGGCCGGGCGGCTTCTCGTTCAAGATCGCCTACGACGAGAGTTTGGCGAAATTCTCGCCCGGCGTGCTGCTCGAACTCGACAACCTGGAGGACGTGCATCGCCGACCCGAAATCCAGTGGATGGATTCTTGCGCGATGCCCGGCCATTTCATGATCGGCCGGCTGTGGCGCGAGCGGCGCACCTTGCAAACGCTGTGGATCTCGACCAGCCGCTGGCTCGGCAACCCGCTGCTCGGCGTCGCCCCGCTGCTGCGCGCCGTCAGTCGCACGCTTGTCCCGGCGAAGAAAGCGACGTAGAGTTTAGCCGCGACGCGAAGCGGAGCGCGAGCACCGCGCGGCGACGAATCTTATTTGCGACGATTGCAGGTGAAACCATGCGTGCCGCTTTGGTGCAGGAACCTTCCGCCGAAATTCGCTCGTCGCACGACGGCGAGCCGCTGCTCGACATCGACCCGGCGGCGTTCCGCACGTACTTCAACCGGGAGCCGTTCCTGATTGGGCATCGGCTCTGCGACCATCCGCTCTTCACGCTGCCGAGCCTCATCGAGCTGTCGAAGCGGCTGGCGCCGAAGGACATCGAGTACAACGCGGGCAACATCCCGATCAGCCTCGACCCGACGCGGACGCCCACGAACGGGCTGTCGGTGGAGGAAACCATCCGCCGCATCGAGGAATGCCAGTCGTGGATGGTGCTGAAGTACGTGGAGAACGACCCGGTCTACCGTGATCTATTGCACCGGACGTTGGCCGAGGTGAGGCCGCACAGCGAGCCGATCGTGCCGGGGATGATGCAGGCGCAGGGGTTCATCTTCGTCACGTCGCCGAACTCGGTGACGCCGTACCACATGGACCCGGAGCACAACTTCTTGCTGCAGGTGCGAGGTCGCAAGCGCGTCTACCAGTTCGACGCCCGCGATCGTTCTTTGCTGAGCGAAGAGGAGCTGGAGCGATTCTACGATGGCGCCCACCGCAACCTGAAGTTCGTCGAGGCGAATCGCAGCAAGGCGTACGTCTTCGATTTCGAGCCGGGCCAGGGGCTGCACTTCCCGGTGACGAACCCGCACTGGGTCGAGAACGGCCCGAACGTGTCGGTGTCGTTCAGCATCACCTTCCGCACGCCCGACTTGGAGAAGCGCGCGATGGCGTACAACGTCAACTCCGCGCTGCGCCGCCGGGGATGGAAGCCGACGCCGGTCGGCGTGTCGCCGTGGCGAGACACGCTGAAGGTGCAGTCGTTCCGCGTGCTGCGCCGCCTGGGGCTGGCGGGGAAGTAGACACATTGTCCGTTTTTTGTACATTGCCAAATAGCGTTTTTGTTTGCAATTGACTCGGATTTGTGTGAGCGTTGCACATGTCGACAGCCATCAGTTTTTCGCTCGAAGAGCTACAGAACTTGAATCACGCTCTGCGAGAGTATCGCAAATATTACGAACAAATTCTTGAGATTGTTCGCAATGAGTATCGGCCATCAAAGCTAGTAAGGCATTCGAGCTGGAATGATCCGACAACATTACTAATCATTTCCAAGTGGACCGATCTTGCAGACAGGTCGGCGGAAGCGATCAGAGCTGCTATACAAAATATTGAAAGGCGATCAATTCATCGGGATTCAGTATCGCTCAACTTGGCTGGGTATTTGAAGCGCGCATTCCTGTATTGGAGAAAGCGAGAGGTGCGAAACCTCGAAAAACTGAAATCAACTGCGATTGATGTTGAGTACCAAGCAAGAATCGAAGATCGCATCAAGAATGCAGAAGTATTTGCTCCTGGCCATGATTTTGAGAAAATCGCTCCTGAGCCGATAGTGAGGCTCACTGATTTCCTTACGTTGCAACGAGTCGAGGCGATCTTGTCTGAGCGCGGCGACATCATTTCGAAGCCGCCGAAGCTGTTCGACGACAAGTTTGGCGTGCTCTCGCCGCCATCTGCAGTGTCCGCCGAATTGCACTACTGGCGCGACCAGTGCGAATTGCGGGGTGTAGGGCTTGCACTAGTGTACATGGACATTGACAACTTTAAGAAAGAGTTTAATTCAAATTATAATGAAACAATAGTCGATCGAGAATGCCTTCCAGTCATTATGCAAAGTATCGAGTCCCATGTCTTTCGCCACGGCGAAGCATTTCACGAAGGTGGCGACGAGTTCCTTGTGCTCCTGCCGAACGTCAGTGTTTTAGATGCGATTGAATCGATGGACAGGTTGCGCATTCGCATTCCCGAACTGAAATTTCACACCGTCACATCCAAGGCCAAGTTTTCAATTGGCATTTGTCATGTGGATCCCGATAGTCCGTTGACCGATGAAGAGGTTCGCCGAAAAGCCAACGAGGCTAAGAAATACGCGAAGGAAATTGGTGAAAAGAACTGCGTTGCGATTTTTGGGAGAACAGATAATTCCGGAAGTAGTTTCGCCGTCGTTCGGCCGCGACCAAGCGAGGACGCTTGATTCGCGACAAATCGAACGTGAATGCCGTACATATACTTGGTTTGTTTAAACGGGCAGGATGCGCTGGCAATGCGTCATCCTGCCCGTATCACTGCGCATTGCCTACTTCGCCAGCAGATGTTCGAGGATGTACATCTCCAGCCCCTCGTAATCGCGGTTGGCGCGGAAGGCTTCGACCTTCGCCGTGTCAAGTCTGCGGACGAGGTCGACCATGCGCTCGAAGATCGCCTTGCTGTTGGCGAGGTGGGCGGTCTGGTCGGCCGACTTCGTGGTGCGCATCGCCTTGACGTCGACGCCGACGCAGCCGTCGAAGCCGGCCCGCTCCAGCACCCAGACGGTGTTGAAGGCGCGGCGGAGATCGACGGAGCCGAAGGTCTTGTCCTGGTCGTACTTCAGGCCGTTCTGGTCGTTGATGTGGACGCTCCACAGCTTGCCGTGCCAGAGGGCGTAGGCCATGTCGTCGGACGGGTCGAGGCCGGCGAGGATCGAGTGGGCCGACTCGATCAGGACGCCGACGCGGGCCGGGTCGATGGTCTTGTAGACCAGCCCCATGAAGTGGCCGACCGTGGGGCAGTACGCCTGGTCCATCGGCTCGTTCGGCTTCATCTCGCCCAGCACGCGGATGTTCCCGTCGTGCTCCAGCATCGCGTTGACCGCGTCGACGATGCGGCCGACCGCCGTCATCGGGTCCTTCGCCTCGCGGATGTACGTCCCCTCGCGCGCCAGCCACAGCACCATGTCGCGGCAGCCAATGGCATTGGCGATGTCGATGGCGCGCTTCGAGCGCTCGATGGCGTACTTGCGTTCGCTGGCGCTGTTGGACGTGTAGCCGCCATCGACGGTCTTCGGACTTTCCCAGAGGCGCGGGGCGATGAACTCGCAGAACAGGCCTTCGCCGTCGAGCATCTTCTTGACCTTGGCGACGCCCTTCATGGTCGTCGCGTGGTCGAGGTCGGCCTCCACCACGTCGTCGTCGTGGAACTGCACGCCATCGAAGCCGAGCTTCTTGTACTCGCGGATCTTGGCGGCGAAGGCGACCTCCTTGCGGACCTCCGGCCCGAACGGGTCGCGCCCGGTGCTGATGTTCCACGGCCCGAAGGTGAAGCGGTACCTCGCCGTTTTTTTCTGCTCAGCCATTCAAGTTTCCCCTGGAGAGTGCCGATAAAAGCGGTTGACGTTCATCCCCTTCGTTCGCGGACAGGGTTGTCGGGCGAAGCTGGGGAACATTCGCGAGGTTTGTGTGGATCGTTTCTCGATTTCGTGCGAGAGCTGCGACCGAGTCTGGTCGACCGCAAGTTCGCTGTCGTTTTACGAAAAGCAGTCGTTGGAGTCGCGGCCGTGCCCCCGCTGCGGAGCCTACACGCTTTCCTGCACCGACCCTGCGGAGGAAGCCCTCGCCACCGCCTGCGTTTCGTGGTCGTGGCAGAGCAGCGCGGCCTGATTTCCGCGAGCCGAAATACAATGCCGGGAGGCTTCGCCAGCGCGAGGCCGCCCGGCTTTTTCGTGCGCGAAGGAACGACCGGCGAACGGCCAGCG